>NZ_DBKDTU010000125.1:0-9602 GCF_055505085.1 Candidatus Hepatincolaceae symbiont of Strigamia maritima | reverse complement strand
GTGTTTTTTATGTAATCTGTAATAATTACAGTATTAATTAAATTATTTTGATTATCTTTAATATAATCAAGAATTTGTAATTCATAAATTTTTTGTTTTTTAGCATTATAAAAAATTATTTGTGAAGGACTCGCATCACTTTTGTGCATAGTAACACTAATCCTAGAAAACAATAATTGAGGTTTACCTAAGAATTTTAAAACACCTTCATAAAAGATATAATCTTCAGTTTCTTTCTCCAAAGTAAATTTATAAGCATTATAAGTAATTTCTAAATAATTTAGTAATAAATAATAGATCCCAGGAATATCACTAAGTTTATCATTATAAATGGTTAGCTCTTTATTATCCGTATTATAGGTTTTTGCTATAAAGTTATAAACTTTATCTTCTACAAATTCTAAAGAATAAAAGATTTTTGTATCAGCAAATACTCTTTGGTTAATAAAAAATAGAAATTTATTGGTACTATACTCCCTATAAATGTCTACTCCGTATTGCTTTATCTCTACTTCCTGATTTTCTATTTTATTTCCATCTTTATCTTCTGTTGCAGTTACTTTAGCATATTCCTCAGTAACACTAAAGACTGAATAATAAGACATATTACTTAATAATTTTTGATGATAAGCATAAATCAGATTACTATTCACATTAGCGATTTGGCTTAAAACCCTATTACTAAAAATAAATACAACACCGAAGACTAAAAAAAATATTAAAATTTTATAGGAAATTCGGTGATACGGATTAGGAATGAGTTTTCTGATTTTGGTTAGCATGATGTGATATTGCAACATCAGTATCGGCATAGGTATTATTCTCGTATTCCACTGCATAACTCATGCTTTCAGTTTCATTTAAAGTAAACGCATCGGTTATGCTCTCTTCACTAATATTATGAGTATTACTATAATTATCAGCTGTGTTATTATTATTTTGTACCGTCTCTTTAGCTAAGTTTAATAAATTAAACAAGTTAATAGTAGAAGCAGGATTACTATTATTATCAAACAGAGTTTGTGTTGCTGCAATTTCTGCTACGGCAGAATCTACCTGAGTGTTATCATTTTGAGTCTCATTATTTTTATTGTCTTCGCTCTGATTGCCTCCGGTTTGATGATCTTCAGGCTGATCTTTTTCAATTTGATCCTCTCCTGAGGTATCCTTACCTTGTTCTGCTTTATTATTAGGAGTTAAATTATCTTGAGAATTCTTATTAATAGTAGGATTCTCAGTGGTAGTATCTTTGGTAGTATAATCAGTAATATCTTCAGATTTATCCTCAGTAGCCTCTTCTGCAGTTTGCTCTGCTTCAGATTTATTTTCCTCAGAGGTAATTACAATTACCTCTTCAGGATTAGTATTATCTTCTTGCTCTGCAGTTGCTATTTCTACAATGTTTTCTTCTATTAACGGAGTAAGCGGTATCTCAACAATAGCTTTTTGTAACAAATGTGCTGAATCACTTTTTACTTCCGGTTCTAAAGGAAAATCATTAGGATTTTTGAAAACATCATCCTGCCCCATTTTAGTACTATAATAACTATTAACAAGGGTTTTATAGAGGTTAGTTTGTGCTTCAAGGGCTTGCATATTAGTATTATTAGAGGTTACCCCATTTTGGTCGGCATTGGCATGAAATAAGGTATCATAGTTTGGCATAGTAGCATAAGCGTTAACTCTTTCTACACTTAACTGCTTATACTTAAACGTCTCAATAATAATAAGCCTGTTCTCTCTCGTGTTGACATTGAAAGGGTTCGTAACCTTAGTACTATCTCCACTAAAAACCATATACATTACAGAAGGTTCATTTGCCTGATGATCTGTGGTTAAATATATAGTATAATTAAATATATAAGTGCTATGCCACTTCCCATCATCTTGAAAATTTACTTGGCTAGGCAAACAGAGCTTCAAATCATTTATCTCCACAATACTATAGTATGAGGTTCTTTGCTTTTGATTACTCATCTCTATTGCATAGGGAGCTACATATACATTTAACGAATGCTGATTCATTGTCACACTCACCTTACCATTTCCTTCAGCTCTTGAATCTATTTGGAACTTAGCATTATAAAGTTTATAAAAGTTTTGATCATTGAATAGTTGAGAGGATAGCATCCAATTAAAAGTTTCTGATGGACCAGCCTTAAATACTATTGTCTCAGATTCCGATGAATTAGCTGTTCTCATAACAACATAAGAACCGCTTGCATCAGGGCTTATAGTTATATTTTTTACTTTTTGAGACCTAGCCTGGTAGTTTAGATATATATATTGTGTATTTTGGAGTACACCACTACCTTTAATATTATTCCAGCTCTCTATTCTAATAATATTATTATCCTCAATTTGAATCATATCGTCTTCATCCCATCCGCCCATTAGAAGTTTATTAAAACCTGCCCCAGCATCAATTTTTTGCTTAGAATCATCAGTATAATAATTCATGGTTTGCCGATCAGTAAAATCTATAATATCATTGGCAGAAGTTAGGGTAATATCTGTAACACTGGCAAACTTATATACCCATGGCATATCAGGATCCTCCATTGTTGGTAGTCTGGGATTCGATCTTTCAGCCTTCATCCCATAACCACTTGGAGTATTACTAAGTGGAGTAACAAAGAAAAAGTTGGTTTTTTGTTGGGTATGGCTCCCATGTCCGCCAAACTTGTCAAAAAAAGCTACTACTCCTTGAGATGCAATGGCAGAAAAATCTATAATATTTACGACCCCAAATTCGTTATTCATAGCATATTCTCTCTTAGGATTCATCCCATAGCTAACAGCTTTGTTATTCTTATCAACTTTTGGAGAAGGTGGTAAGATATTAAAGAATTTAACAATATTTGTTTGACCCTCTACCATCCCCATGTTCATATAGTTATTAATAGTAAGCTTAGTACCACTAGGACCTGTTACAGTAGTATTGATATTATCATTTTTATAAACTTCTATATTTAGACCCTTAGAAAATAGCTGACCGCTAACCGGAGAGTCACCTAAGTGAGAATCAAACAACCCAAATTGAATTATTGTTTTCCCAGAACCATGTACTGCAGCAGTAGATCCCTCCACTATAGCCAACACCATATCTCCTTCAGGCAACAATATTTCTTGTACATTAGTTACTTTTAGTGCCTTTGCAAGGTTTTTATCTGCTATCAGAGATAGCTGATTAGTAGCATCGATTCTTACATTATAATTAAAGGAATTTGAGACAACATTGGAAATATCTAGACGATTCTTTGTACCGCCGCCACCGTCTATTTTTATGAACTCAGACGCTAGGCGTCCACGCTGTCCATCAATAATAAAAATATCGTTACTACTTGATCCTGTCAATTCCTGAATGTATCCGACATCTAGATTATTATAGCCGTGCAAGCCTTCAATCATCATCTTATCTCCACGGCCTTCTAATGTTAACTTTACAGAAGTTGTAGAAAGACTAAAATCTAAGGCATTATTTTTTGTATCATTAAGCCCTCTGATCATCTTAAAGCTAGTATTTTGCACCACAATATGTACAGGGAGATCCGGACTATGAAAACCATAAATGTGAAAATTTGCCAAATATAAGTTATTTCCGACACCTGCACCAATTGAGATTCCACCTTTATTAGCAACCCCTTGAGAATTTACGCTATTGTCTATGGTAAGTGTTATTTTAGTAGCTGCACTACTTGGTGTACCCACCAAAGACTTATTTACATCAACAAATGATATCGAATTGCTACCGGCACCTCCATTAATACTATCTAAAATTGATGTTTTTACACTTCCAGAAAAAAACTTATCCGCCAAAGACACTTGATTATCAGCCCCTCCTAAAATTAAATCATTAATTGCCGTGAACTTAACTATAGTATCATACTGTATATAACCTTTGTTGTTACTATAATAAGTCACTCTCTTTGCCTTAAAAGTTGTTACATTAGATAAATCTATGACTATACCCCCACCATTCTCACTACCACTACTTATATTTCTTATATCTTTGAGTTCAGTATCTGAATTAAGATTCATTTTCATATGCTTCACGGCATAATTAGTTGCAATACTCCCTACATTATTAATAGCAATAGGTACACTATCTCTAATATCATTAATGTTAGTTGTTAAAAAAGTAGCAATTTTTGTGCTATCTAATACTAAATTAACAGCTCCTCCTATTCTATTGATAGAAAAATTAACTTTAGTAGTAGATGTCATATTTTGGAAGACTACATTTTTAGTTTCCTGTCCTGATAAATTTAAACTTACAGCATTTGTAGGATTAAAATTTTCAATATTTAGAAGGTTAAAACCATAAAAAGTGTCAATTACTGTACTATTATTCCGTTTTATTTCTAATAGATGATCATCAATCTTAATATTGGCATTATTAACATTAAAGTTCTTAACATTTAAACTACTCCCTGTATCTCCGTAAAACTCAGAACCTACAAATACAGATTTATTATCATCTATACTCTCAAGTTTTATTCTGGTGCCAAAAGCAGTAGGAGCTGGATTACCTGGCTTACCTGTCCAAGTTTTTAAATCATTAATTTTATCAACTTCTAATACCTTATTATCTTTAATTATTCTTAAAGAATTCCCTACCCCTATATCTATAGCTAATTCAGTATTTCCAATTGCAATAGCTTGAAAATTACTAATATCTACGGTGCCACCGCTAGTACCAAAGTGAATTTTATTACTATTACTTTCAAGATCTTTTAATTTAACACTATTCCCACTTGCCATACTATTAAATATATAATTATTAAAATTAGTAATATTATAATTAATATTTGTACTACCTGAAATGAGCTTTTTAGTAACAAAATCAATTGCAATACCACTCCTAACTCCTTCAAAATTAACTACATCAATACCACCGCCACCATCAATGGCATACTGTAAAATACTATCTGTAGTTATAGCATCAATCTTTAAAATATCATCGGCATTCCCTAACTGAAGTTCTTGAATATAACTATCTTTCTGATAGAAAATAATATCAGTAAAATTATTTTTTATAACACTTAATGTCTTTGTAGAAGTGTCTACATTAACTATCATCATTACATTTATTAAAGAATAATCAAACTTAGAATTAGCTAAAACATGAAATGTATAGTTATCCATATTAATATTTTTAAATTCATTATTATGGGTGGTAGTTTTAAAAATATTAATATTTCTAAAACTATCCTTGTTAGACTGTCTAGTGATTATGTTATCTTTAAAGTCTATAGTAATATTACTAGAAATATTGCTATAATCTAGAGTATCATCCCTATTGTTAGAGGCAATACCGTCATAAAAATAGTTTATAGCATCATTACCTGCTATAAAAATATCTTTAACATAAGAACCCTCAATAACATTAATATTAATTAGATTATATATTCCTGTTGTTGTTCCGTTATTAATTATTATTTTATTAGTTATTAAATTAATTTCAGTAGTAACACCGATATTCATAATATTTTTTAAGGTAACAGTATCCTTTGATCCCGACGCCCCTTCTAACTTGGTTTCATTAGCTGATAATGCCTGTATTTTATCTGATAAAGAAAACGTAGTATAATCTGTTCCTCCTTTAATTGTCGCTATCGTTCTAATATTTTGCAGAACATCTAAAACTTCACTTCCGCTTCCTAGTTTTTTCAGAATACTTTGACTTGCAAAATCAACCTCTACCTTACCATTAAATAAACTATAATCTAGGGTGTTATCTCTGTGATATTGTTGTATAGCAAAAGTATAATTGATACTTGAGGTTGCTAAAAATTTAATATTAACACTACTGTTACTAGTACCATTATTTACTGTAATATTAGTAATTTTTTCTAAAGTATCAGCATTACTATTAGCCCTTGTCACTGTAAAACTCCCACTATTACCTTCTATCAAAGAAATATTAAGATTAGGAGCAAAGTTATTATATATTATTTTATTATTATCTCCTTGATATCCATTTGCTCTGAACCCTTGTATATTAAGAGTACTATTAATTATAAACGTATCATTATACATGGTACCAGTAATACCACTAAAGTTTATGAGGTTTATATTACCGCTACCTGTGTCTATGTGTCTATTGATGTTAATGGTTCTAGCACCGGAGATATCCTGTTCATAACTTATATTATTTTGACCGCTTCCTGCTTCTATTACTGTTATTCCTCCGGAACTACTACTAGCCAATACATCATTATTACCATCTCCTAGTTTAATTTTAGTAATTCCCTCGTATTTTAAATAACCTGCAGTTCCTCCACCAGTTTTATAAATTAACTTACCTTCTACTAGGTTTACATTAAATGCTGCCCCACTTACCGAAGAAACATCTAAAACATTCACTAGCCCACTCCCTGCAACAGTAGCTATTTTTAGTACTTGAGCATTCTGAGAAGAACCAGCAAAGAGATCATCCTTAATACTGATGGTTTTATTACCACTATGACTCAGTGTATACTCTTGAATATTTTTAAAAATAATGCTTTTAGAAGAACCTGTCAACATATGTTGCGTTGCCTCAATATCCAAGTTAGAATAACCTGTTAGAGCCGTACCTATATTTACTGTATTAGTGCTTGTATTACCGCCAACAAAGGTATAAGTACTATGTACATTCTGTAGAATATTAAAACTATTACTCTTGCTACTTCCTGTAATATGATTAATATCTGCACCAATTGTGTCTGCACTTCCTGCAAGTTTAGTTACAATTATAGGAGTATTAACGCCACCATTATACGTAAAAGATAAATTTATATCTAGATTACTATAATCTAAGGAACTACTCGTACTAGCTTCTAATTGATAATTACCTTTCTCCTTCCCAAGAAATTTTGTAACCCCTGCTGAGCCAATAATGTGTGAAAAATTATTAACAGTATCTCTTGCACTAGGATTCGAAGTTTTGGCAACAAAGTTACCGGTTATATCAATAGTAAGATCATCACTTAGAGCTGAGTAATCTATGATGTTACTAATACCATTATTACCGTCATAATTATATTGTAAGAAATCATGTATTTTAAAAGTATCGTCTTGTGCGGAACCTTTAATACTTTTAAAACTTAAGAAAGTAATTGTTTTACCAGATTGTGTACCATCATCCATTACAATGTTAGCAGAAGTAACAACAATCGTAATACCACCTGGATTTTTAGAGAAAATTAACTTATTATCTCCTGCTGCTCCATCTATTTTTAAATCTATAGGATTTTGATATGTAGAATTATAAAAAACTGTATCATCTGCATCACCCAACGTAATTTCATCAATATTATAAAATTTATCAGTAGAATTACCTGCTTTACTAACTGCAATATAATTATGAGCAAAATTAACCGTTATGGCTTGAGTTTTATCAGTTAAATAACTGATAGTATCGTTAATTAGGTCAGTAGGACTTGCCGTTAAATCATCATATTTACCTGCAAAAATTTCTAAAGTATTATTGTTCTCTCCCCTAGTAATTGTGCTATTATCGACAATATAAATTTTAAAATTATTTGTTTTTCCTTCTACCCCAAAAATCCTCTCAACAGTTTTAAAATTATCTACTCTCCCACTTGCTTTTTTTACCCCTATACTATCATTACCTACAATAATCTGTTTTGCTCCGCTGGGATCACTATCGCTAAACGTTCCTCCACCTATACTAACTTCTAACCCTGTTATAGCCGTTATGTTATCATCATACCTAATAGTATCGATACCTTTACCACCTTGAATTAATACTCTTTTATCTTTATCCGGATTTAAAGTAATAGTATCATGAAAATTTGTAGCAATAATACCCTCTGTTCCAATGAATTTATCAAAAGTATCATCGTTAACATTAATACTACTAGCAAGAGCTTCATATGATACATAATCTTCCCCTGCACCTCCTTGTATCATCATATCAATTGTAGGATCGATTTTAAAAATATTACCACCACTTGAGCCTATAACTTTATTAATAGCATTAAATTCAGCTAAAAGTTCTCCTTTTCCTGCTCCGTTATCTTTATAAATTGTGAAATTAGATAAATCAAAAATTAATCCTTCAGAGGCATTAGCATAATCTATAATATTATTCCTAGAAATTGGAGAACCCTCTAAGTAAAAGGTTTTCCCTGCAATATATTTCATTACAAACTCATTGTCAGCAGCATTAGTTCCTATTATTTTATTAAAGAAATAAGCTTTATGTGCAGGATTATCTCCTATTTCCCAATAATAATTTCCAGAGTCTTCTTTTAATTCAAATTTCTGCTGGCTAATTTGATTAAAAGTACTAAAAGTATTCTTTCTGGTATCATTTGTGATTTCTTTTCCTTTATAAATATATACTTTTTTTGATAAGTTCACTGTAATATCTATATCTTCTAAGAATTCTACTGTTTTAAAACCTACTAACTGATTAGTATCATATAAAGACATAGTTAGATCTGTTACACCCTGAACCTTAAGTATATTATTACTATTACCAGCATTTATGATTGGCAACATAGATATATTTGAGAGGTTTACACTAACTATATCATCCCCTTTAGTACCATTAATTTTATTAATATTATATAATTTATCAGTCCCTCCTGCACCACTAATTCCTTTATTTACTACAATTTCATTTGTAGTTCTATTAATGAAATCTATAGAAATTGTATCTGTAAAAGTACTATTTATCTCGTAATCTACAATATCAGAGTTAGAAGTATTATTACCATACATTATAATGTCTTTACTATTAAAATTAACAGCATTATTTATAATTCCCTGAAATATATTAGAAGTGCCACCTTTGAAATAATTAAAATTCTTAAAATTATCAATTCCATACACTCCCTTATTCACAGATGCTAGGTTAAAATCAAAGATTACCTGCCCGTTAATTTTGGTATAATCAAGAGTATTCATACCATCCTTACCATCTAATCCTAAAAATCTACCATTCTGAATAATAAAGGTATCATCAAAATTTGAAGCAACAATATTCTGAATATTTTTAATAATATCCGTGCCCCCAGATTCTTTGTTAACTTTAATAATACCGCCACCAAGAGTAAAATCAATCTCTATCCCCTTACCACCGGTAGTATCTTTACTATAATCAAGCGTATCAATGCCACCGCCACTTTCATAAGTTATAGATCTGGTTAAAGTACCTTCAAATATATCATTCCCTTTAGTACTGATAATTTTACCAATATTTTTAAAAGTAGAGTTAACAACTATATTATTAATTTTTAATACTCCGGATCCAAAAGCTGAATATACAATTGGATTGCTGATTTGGTTTAAATTAAGAGTATTATTTCCTCCAATACCATCAAAATGTATTTCATAAGTACTGTCTGATAATTTATCCCCACCTATAAAAGCATCATCTTGGGCACGAGATCCTTTGATATATTTTACATTGGCATACTCAATCTTATTAGAACTTCCTTCAGTAAAAAAATAATTTTGTGCTTTGGAAATATCCACGGTACTCCCTACGGTAGCAATACTTTCTATACTATTATTCCCATTTCCCATATCAATTTTTATATCTTTAATTAATCCGTTAGTAGTTTCTACCCGTAAAGTATTATTTT
>NZ_DBKDTU010000124.1:0-2071 GCF_055505085.1 Candidatus Hepatincolaceae symbiont of Strigamia maritima | reverse complement strand
TAAAAATGATAATGATTGTTTAGAGACAATATTTAGAAATAAATATTCTAATATAAAATTGTGTCCTTATTGTAGTAAGACATTTAGTTTTTATAAAGTATCTAATAGAAAATGTTATTCATGTTCTCATTATGGGCATCAAATACATCCATTAGCGAATACTATATTTCATAAGTCATCAACAAGTTTAAAAAATTGGTTTTATGCTATATTTTTATTCTCTTGTTCAAAAAAATGGAGTATCTGCAAAAGAATTAGAAAGACAACTAGATGTTACTTACAAAATAGCATGGAGAATGGCTAAACAAATCAGACTATTATTTGATAATAGAAATAAAGATAATTTAAAAAATATTGTAGAAATTGATGAAACATACTACGGAGGTAAGGAATCTAATAAGCATGAAGCTAAAAGAATTTCCAATACTCAAGGAAGATCATTAAAAACTAAAACACCTATAATAGGAACTGTAGAAAGACAAGAAAACTTACTAGCAAAAGTAACACAAGACACTAAGTCAATTACAGTAATGAATTTTATTTCAAATACTATTGATGAAAATTCTAATATTAGCACAGATGAATATAAAAGTTATAATAATATATCAAAAAATGGTTATAGACATAATATAGTAAATCATGGATCAAAAGAATATGTAAATGGATTATATTATACAAATACAATAGAAGGCTTTTGGAGTCAACTAAAAAAGTCTATTAATGCTACTTATCATAAAGTATCAAGTAAATATTTACAAAGCTATGTAGATGAATTTGTATTTAGATATAATTTAAGAAATACAGCAACTACAATATTTTTTTAAAATGATGGAAAGGATATAACATTATGGAAAATCAAAACAAAGATAAAGAAAATTTAGAATGTGATAAAGATGAATTTGATGAAATTATTAAAATTTTATCATTAATAGGAAGTGATAATGAATAAAAATCATATTTTCATAGGAAATAATCTCGATGTTATGCAAAGTAAAGAGTTTAAAAAATTTTATAATAAGATAAAAATGATTTATATTGACCCTCCTTATAACACTAAAACAAATAAAAGTTATATAGATAATTATTGTAGTAATGATTGGGCTATTTTTATAAAACAAAGATTAGTAATAGCAAAAGAATTATTAACAGATAATGGTGTTATATTTATAAGTATAGATGATAACGAACAGGCAAATTTAAAAATTATTTGTGATGAAATTTTTGGTAAAGATAACTTTATTGGTACTTTTATTACAAAACAATCTCTGAGAAGTAATGCAAAACAAATAAATACTATTCATGAGTATATTCTTTGTTTTTCTAAAAATAAAAAAAAAGTAAGTCCTTTTAAAACTAGTAGGTTATTAATTTCTAGAGATAAAGCTATAATCTCTAGTTTGTATAAAAAAGTAAATAAATTAATTAAACCAAAGGATATGAAAGAGCTTGTAAAGAAATAAAAAGCATTATTTTTCAATTATGTAAGGAGAATGAAATATCGTGGTTAAAAAATTATAATTGTATAGATGAAAAAGGAAAAATATTTTTCCCAATGGACTTATCTACACCTAGCAAACCAAGAGAGGTGGATATACCAGAAATAAATTTAAAGCTTGCCCCCTTACCAAAGAGAGGTTGGGTAAGTGATCAAAAGTTTATTAATCTTTATAAAAATAATTTATTATTTTTTAGAAACAACCGACCTTATGAAAAAAGGTATTTGGAAGAATCTTTTGATAATACTCCATCTGTTTTAAATTTTTTTTCAAGACAAGGAACAAATGATTTAAAAAAAATGGGAATTGATGGTATTTTTGACACTCCTAAGCCTGTAGAGTTAATAAAATTTCTCATTATGATCGCTACAGATAGTGAAGATTATGTTTTGGATTTTTTCGCAGGAAGTGGGTCTACGGCTCAAGCTGTCTATGAAACAAACAATGAAAATCAAAATAAAAACAATAAATATATACTAATACAAAAAAAGGAAGAAGTTAGCTCAAACAATTTTATATATAAAGCATGTAAAAAACAAAATATAAATCCTGATATTAGTGATATACTAATTTAT
>NZ_DBKDTU010000123.1:0-2077 GCF_055505085.1 Candidatus Hepatincolaceae symbiont of Strigamia maritima | reverse complement strand
TTAGTAGTTCTATCTTTTCTATTACCATCTCTTTTACTTTTGCTTCCTTTATTTTCTTTAGGGTCAGCTCACTATTTCCTGATTTTGCTACTAATTCGCTATATTCCTTACTAGCTTTCTCTTTTGTTTCTTGATTCTCTACTTTAACTTCCAGACCCTCCTTTATCCCTAACTTCGTTATTAACTCTAACCTCGCCTGGAGGGGTAAACTGCTGAGGTGGTACTCATAGCCTCCTCCTCTTGCCTTGCGTGGTCTACTCTTCCAAGATTCCTTCTTAGCTTTTATAAAGATATTTTTATGCTCTCTGGGTAAATTTTCTAGTCTCATTTTTGCTAATTCTCTACAGCTAAACCATTCTTTTTTAACGACACACTTAATTTCTTCATTCATTTATAAAAACTCTTATCTTTAGCCATTTATACTAACTGTGTCGTTCTTTAAAATTCTCTATTTTTCGACACACTTAAAGTTATTTTCATTATGTAAGTGTGTTGTTTTTTTATAATAGTAATTAGGTTGAGGTTTTAACCTATTACCCTTTTTATCATACCTATCTTTCCAAATATCTTTAGGGCGCATATTTAGAATTTTGGCAACAGCTTTTTCACCTTTTTTATTAGGCATATTCAATGCTAACCTGGCTGTCCCTCTTGATAAACTATACTTTTTATCTATATCACTAAAACTAATACCAGCTTTTATTAGTAATATTTTGATTTCTTGTTCATTCATGATTTTTAACCTTTTTTAATCTTTTTAAGCTATTATCAATATTCATATTGTTTAATCAATATTGATTATCAGCTTATATGTAGATATTAGTCTGCATATTTAAAGATGTCAACAATAAAAATATAAAAAAAGCTAGATATGCAAAAAGAAGAGTTTATTAAAGTTGTTGCCCAAAAAATAGTTCTTATAGCTAAAGAAAATTTTGGTTCTCAAAAAAAACTAGCGACCCTATTAAATATTAATGAAAATACTATTGGTAGATGGATAAAAGGTGAGAATTCCCCAGATTTATATACTATCTATAAAATATGTGATATTGCCAACATATCTTTAGATTGGCTAGTGTTAGGAAAAGGATTCGAGGAAGAATCACTAGATATTAATTTATTCAATGAAGTATTTGCTTTAGCTTATACCTTTGCAGGAGAGAAAGATATAGTAATTGACGGTAGCTACTTTATTGCAGCCTATGACTTTGTTAGTAGCAAACTAAAAGAGAATAAAGAAAATAATAAAAAAGAATCTATTAAAAAAATATTTGAAAAGTTTAAACCTCTTGTGTTAACATTAAGACATAATAAATCATAGAGAACCATAGAGTGCCTTTTAATTATAAAGGAGTTCCTATGCATTCTATCAAATCTAAACAAACTATTACTACCTTAACCAAGCAATCTAACCATAAACTTAACATTAAGCCTAATTTATATCCTAAAGATATTAGATGTGCTTCTTGTAGAGCTAAAATATTTCATATCTTAAATAATAATATTATTGAATGTAAGTGTAAGAGGTGTAAAACCATACTAGAACTGGATATTAAAGATATAAAATAGTATCCTAACCTCTTCTTATAAATCACCTATCAATACTAAAAACCCTCACCTTTTAGTACATGGACTACTGTTACCCACTTTTCCCTTATTTTATTAGCATTTCAAGGGTGTTCGCTAAGTTTTATAATACTAAATTCTGCTTTACGGATTTCTGCGGTTTTGGGTACTTCATTTTGTGCCATTTAAAATTTCCCACTCTGCCATTTAATTATTCTCTTACTTTTTATAAATCTCTATTTTTTCATAAAAAAAGGCACTAAAATATGCCTTAATCCCTTTATATCCCAATGCTTCCCATCTAATCCCGATTCATTTACTATACAGTACTACTTCTACCCCTTTGTGCCACTTAATTCTTCCAGTGACACCATATCTTTAAATTTACTTCCTGCCAATTATTTAATACTGCCTCTGTTTTAATTTGTTCAAGATTTACACAAACTCTTCTTACTCTTCCCTGACTTAGCTTTACTAACTTACTTAACAGGTCATCCGCTATTACAACTTT
>NZ_DBKDTU010000122.1:0-9836 GCF_055505085.1 Candidatus Hepatincolaceae symbiont of Strigamia maritima | reverse complement strand
TAATAATAATTTTTTTCTTTAACTTATTATAGAATATATGGTAATTTGTAGTTATGTTGAATATAAAATAAACAAGGAGTTAGGAAATGAACAAAGAAGAGTTAGTTAGTGCTGTTGCTAAACAAGCTGATTTAAAGAAAAAAGATATTGAAGAGTGTGTAAATGTCTTTATTAGTATAGTTAGCAGTACTTTATCTAAGGGTGAAGAAGTTAGATTAATCGGTTTTGGTACTTTTGCTACATCAAAAAGGGTTGCTACAACCGGACGTAATCCTAAAACCGGTGAACCTATTAAAATTTCTGCCAAAATTATTCCTAAATTTAAAGCCGGTAAAGGTCTTAAAGAAGTTGTTAATTCTAAGAAGAAGTAATTTTTAATATTCTTAGTCTTATTTTTTTTATGAATAAAAAGTAAGACTTGTGTTACGCAAAAACACTTTATTATTTATATCTTTAGCTTAAATTGTAATTTATATAATTTGCTAATTCTAAGAGAAATAGTTAAGAAAATTTCTTTAGCTGCTAGCTCGTCTGCTTCAGTTTAGCACTACACCTATGAAAGGTAATGCAAAGTAATATAGATTTTAAATAGATGAATATATAAAAATATGTGCATGAAAAAGATTTATCTGAGTTAAATCTTTAGCGTGCGGAATTTAATGTCAAAAAGTGCCGTTTTAAATGGCAGAGATTTTTAAAATTAGAATCTATTTATTTATCAAGTTTAAATTTTTTAATATGAAAATTATCCTCAAGTATAATAGAATACAAATTCTTCTTTATTTCTTCATAATAAGAGGAATGATCTATAACACGAGTTAAAATATAGCCACTTTTTCTTATAATATCCCATAACTTAATATCCTTGATTATTTTATCTATAAGTTCCTCTTTCTACCATTTCAAATCTATAATTGCTTTATTGAGTTTACCTTTACCTTTGGTGAATATCATTATTTTCTCATACACTCGTAATAGAAACTGGAAAGGTAATCTGTTACTTCACTTGTATCAAATGCTTTCTGACATATAGTGAAATTTCTGTTGTGCAAGGTAATTTCATATACTCGTAGTAGTTTTTTGATCAAAGCAAACTAAACACCACTTTCTTTTAGTACTCGATAAATTGTCGATAAAATTTTCAAAGTGGAAATGAGTTTCTATTTTATGATCCCATCTTAATGCATATGGCGAGTCTGTAGATTTCTGCATCTATTTACCAGTCTTGCATGTTATTAAATAAATCTTCTTGATTGCCTAAGTGTATGTTTATATTATCTCCTTAAACATATTTATTAGGTACTCTAACGCCCAAGTTGTTATTAGCAATTTGTTTTTAAAGCTTAATTCCCCTAACTATCTCTATGACCTATTACCTTAATTATTTTCATACTTAATATAATACTTTTAAAGTAAATTATTAGCAATGAGAGCTATTGAAGCTACCCAAATATTTAGAAACTTAGTGTTTACTTTTTTTATTAAATGCAAATTCAAAATTAAATAGATATAATCTTATTTTATTAGGTTCTCTTATAATTCCTGTAATATTTCTTCTAAAACGCTTTAAATAATTAATAATTAATATAAATTTTAAGGTAATAGGAGCTATTTTTAAATATGACATCTGTAAATATTTAAAATAAATCTCAAATCCTATAATTTTATGTAATTTATTTAATTGTGAGGGTTTCCCACCGTTTAAATAACAAAAATGTAAAATAACAGCCTTCTGATAAAAATTATGATAATATTCTTTTTGTTTACCAATAGATAAATTATTAAAACTATCAATATTATGTACTATAAAATTATATAAGTGACTAATATTTTTAGTTTTCTCTAAAAAAGCTTTAAATAAAATATCTTGATCCGTATAATATAAGGTATCTTTATATTGAGCCATTAAACTAAGAATAGTATCATCTTTTTTATCTTCTTTTATCATTTTTATATTAAATAACAATACCCCATTAGTGTTATAATGATGCATCCCGTATTCAAACATTGACATAGGTAAATCTAAAATTTTAGTATATAAAGCCTCCGGTATATATTTCTTACCCTTGTAAGAAACAAAAGGAATATTCCTAATAATATTAGTAGGAAGTTCTGTTTTTAAACAAGCTAAATAATACCCTGTTAAATCTTGATTATAAAATTCTAGTAAATCTTTTTGTACAATTGTATCTACATCAATATATAATGCTCTCTCACAATTAAAAAGCAATTTAGGAATCAGTAATCTATATAAAATTGCCTGAGTATAATGTGTTTTATAAGTATTACTAAACTCAAAAACATTACCGAATTTTTGTATAATATCAATAAACGTTATTGTGACATTATTATTTTTATTAAATGTTGCTAGTTCTTGGATTTTTTGCTTATGATAAATAGTTATACCACTCTCTAAAATATAGATATTACATATAGTATCTATATTCTTATTATAAAGAATAGAAATTATACAAGGAACTAAGAGTTTTATATAATTCTCATCAGCACTAAGTACTATATTCATAATTTTATTCGGCATCATAATATTCCTTTATTCTTAGTGTTTCTTTTGAAAATAGTAAAATATTATAAGTAAGATAAAACTCTAGCAACATGACCCTCTACCTTAACCTTATACCAGACTTTTACAATAAGACCAGCAGCATCAATTAAGAAGGTAGAGCGAATTACCCCTGTGTTTGTAACCCCAAAAGATGTTTTGTTTCCCCAAGCACCATAATTCTCCATAACCTTATGGGAAGGGTCTGATAATAAAATAAAGTTTAGATTATGTTCCATTTGAAATTTTTTATGGCTGGCTATATCATCCCTTGAAATACCTATAACCTGAGTTTGACCTTGTAAAACATTAAAATTATCTCTAAATTCACAAGACTCTTTAGTACAACCCGGAGTATTATCTTTGGGATAAAAATACACTATAACTTTTTGCCCTAAGAAATCTTTTAAAGAGAAATCTTTCTCATTACCAAAGACATCAATTCCTCTCAATAAAAAATCTGGTGCTTTATCTTTTTCTACTAACATATTATTGAAATCTCCTAGTAAATTATTTCTTTATTTATTATAACATATTTTATAGCTTTACAAAAGCATACAAGTAAGTGAATAATCTAACTAACGTCAAAAAATTAGAGATAAAATATGAGTATGGCAGAAGTTATAATTATAGGTGCAGGTTTAGCAGGAAGTGAAGCTGCTTATCAATTAGCACAACGTGGTATCAAAGTAATCCTCTATGAAATGAGACCAACCCTCACTACCAATGCCCATATAACTGAGAATTTTGCAGAACTAGTTTGTTCTAATTCTCTACGTTCTGATAATAAAGAAAAAAGTGCCGTAGGAATCTTACACCAAGAACTCAGAGTTTTGGATTCTTTAATTTTAAATACTGCAGATACCCATAGAGTACCAGCAGGAGATGCTTTAGCAGTAGACAGAGAATTATTTTCTAAAACTATTACAGAAAAATTAAACTCTAATCCTAATATCAAAATTAAGAGAGAAGAATTTAAAGATTTAAAAGCAGTATCTCAAAATAATATAGTTCTAATTGCCAGCGGACCTTTGACTTCCAAGCAATTATCTCAAGATATCAAGGAATTAACTAATGCTGAGGGTTTATATTTTTTTGATGCTATTGCCCCTATAGTTTATAAAGATAGTATAAACTTTAGCTTGGCTTGGTATCAATCCCGTTATAAAGATAAAGTACAAAAAGATTATATTAATTGTGCTCTTAACAAATTAGAATATCATACTTTCTTAGAAGCGTTATTACAAGCTGACAAAACAGAATTTAAGGAATGGGAAAAAGATACCCCATATTTTGAGGGTTGCCTTCCCATAGAAGTAATGGCAGAACGTGGTGAGAAAACCCTATTATTCGGACCCATGAAACCTGTAGGCTTAACTAATCCTTATAATTCTCTAGAGAAACCATATGCAGTAGTACAATTAAGGCAGGATAACACCCTAGGAACTCTATATAATATGGTAGGATTCCAAACTAAATTAAAACATAAAGAACAAGAAAAGGTATTTAGTTTAATTCCTGCATTAAAAAATGCTGTATTTGCTAGATTGGGCGGAATTCATAGAAATACTTTTATTAATTCACCCTTATTATTAAATCCTGATTTAAGTCTAAAAACTCTACCTAATATCTATTTTGCTGGTCAGATTACCGGCTGTGAGGGATACGTAGAAAGTACCTCTATAGGCTTATTAGCTGCTTTATTTATTTACTCAAAGCTTAAAGCTCTAAATATCTCACCTCCACTAGAAACCGCCATAGGTTCTTTATTAAGCCATATTACTACTAATGCTTTTAGTGAAACTTTTCAACCTATGAATATTAATTTTGGTTTATTTAATAACCCTGATCTTAGAAATGACAAAGGAAAATACTTAAAGGGTTTAGAGAAAAAGTTAGCTCTCAGTAAAAGAGCTTTAGAAAGTATGAATCTATGGCGAAAAACTTTAGAAAAAAAAGCAATTTATTAGTTACAATCTTTTCAATAGATATAACTTCTTTGGAATTCCGAAGTATTAAAAATCTGTAGGTATTATCTGATCCATAGATTAAAAATAAATTAAAGCCACCCACATAAGAATCCTTGTTAGTTAAAAACAGATAACTCTCTCAGCAATCTAGGGAAAACTATACATTAATAATATTTGTAACGACTAACTTTTTTCCTCCTAAAGATTACCCCTACTAAGCTACACCGTATTAAAGTTTTATCCTTCTAAACTTACCTTGTTAAAGAGTTTTAGAAAATTATTAATAATTTGCCCATTGGCTTCTTTTTCCGTAATATTTTTTAATTTAGCAACGGCTGTAGCAACCAACCCAACATATTCTGGCAAATTAGTTTTTCCCCTAAAAGGATGTGGTGCTAAATAAGGAGCATCAGTTTCTATTAAAATCTGAGAAAAAGGTACATATTTACAAACCTCATGCAATTCTTTAGCATTTTTAAAGGTTAAAATTCCTGAAAAAGATATAAAAAATTCTAAATCTAAGGCTTGTTTTACCTCACTAACATCACCACTAAAACAATGAATAACTCCCTTTAGATTTCTATCTTTATACTCCTTAAGTATGGATATTGTATCAGCATAAGCATTTCTAGTATGAATAATTATAGGTAAATCATGTAATACTGCTACTTCACAATGTAACTTAAAATAATCTATTTGCTTGGTTTTATATGCAAGAGAGTGGTAGTAATCTAATCCAGTTTCTCCTATGGCAATCAATTTGTTATTAAGTTTGTTATTGTTTATATATTTTAATAAATTCTCTTCTGTAAAGTTTTCATGCTCTGCAAGAGAAACATTACAAGGATGTACCCCAATGCCTGAGAAAACCCCTTCTGTTGTTTGGGAAAAATTTAAAGATTTCTCAAAATCAGCAATCTTAGTTGCTACATCAACAATATATTTGATATTATTATCTTGAGCAGTTTTTACAATATTTTTACTCATAAGAGTATAACTACCAAGTTCTTTATAACTTAAATGGCAATGACTATCTATCGGCATAAATAAACTCTTGTCTTAAAACTATTTCCTCTTAAAATGTTCAGAAATAAAGTTATTATTAAGATTATTATAATAATTTACTATAACAATTGCCAAATTTTTTTCTTAAAATTTAAAAGGTTTTTTATGAAAAGAGGTATTACCGGCTTTTCTAAAATAATCTTCTATTTTACACATAAAATGCAGTTGTAATTCTGAATTAGATGCCACCTTTATATAATGAAAAACTAACGGATGAATTAAGAAGTAGTTATTAGGTAAAATATCTTTACTAAGAATTACCTCATTATTATCATCTAATTCATAATATGTAACCAGACCCTCTTTTACTAAAAGCCTACCCCAAGTTCCTTCAATAGTTCTGTGTTTAGTAAGAAATCCTTTTGGCACACTCTTATTATCCCAAATAGGATTAATTTTATAAGTAATTAAATCTAACATTTCCTCTCAACCTTACTTTAATATTAAGCTATAACCCTATAAAATATATCCTAAAAATAAAGCTATACTATAGTGGTTTAAGGAATATCTTTAGGTTTAGGCTTATCTATAAATCTATGAATTTATTCAATAACAGTATTAATTTTTACCTGAATATTTCCTCTAACCGCATGAGAATAAGGACAAACTAAATCAGCAGCAATAACCAAATCCTCTATAGTTTTTTTATCGGTCTTAGCTAAATCAGATTGGGCAAATCTGGGGGAAAGATTAACAGCCAAAGAAAAGCCACCCTCCCTTTTTAGTAATTCTACTACAGCAGTAACATTAAGAGGTTTAATTCCTAATTTTTTCTCATTAGAAACAAAATTAATTGCTCCTTCAAAACAAGTAGCATAAGCAACTGCAAATAATTGCTCAGGATTAAGGCCTTTATCACTGCCTGGTCCTCCTAATTCTTTTGGTAAAACAAAGCTAAATGAAGTTGTATTATCATTTAATTGCCCTTTACCTTCTCTACCACCGGTTACTACTGCTGCTGTTTTATAAATAGTATTTGTCATTTTACCTACTCCCTGTTACAATTACCTACTATTTTAGTATAGTTTATAAAATAACTCTCTGTCAATATTATTGTGTCCTCTACTACTCTTTTTTAACTCATATTCTTTACTTTAAAATACCTTAAGGATAAAAAAATATTATTTTTTATAGTTATTACTTAAATACTGATCTTTCTTTTTATTTGGTATAGTTATTTGATAATTTAGTAATTTATTAAGAGCAAACATAAAAAATGCTTTCTGTTTTGATTTAGATGGTACTATAACTAAAGAAGACCTACCTACAAAAATTGCAGACTATGCTGATTTTTATAAAGAAAATACTTGCTTTAGTAGATACCACTTTAAAAGGAGTTGTACAATTTAAACAATAATAAAAATTTAATTCATCTATTACTAAATAACATAATCCAAAAGATAGTATTAGGAATTACAAAATTTACAATCATTGGTAGCATATATGCTACTATAGATAATAAACAGTTAATTACACATTTTGAGCGACAAACTAATAATAAAGAAACAGCTTTTGAATGGATGAGCATAGCTTATATTATGTTATCAAATGATATAGCTAGTTTAGTAAATTTGAATAAGGCTTAATATTACCTTTATTAAAATTAAATAAAAGTATTTGATCTAGGTTGTGGCTTAGACTGATGGTTGGAGAAATTAAATGGTAAAATAAATACACCAAAGTTCATAATAAGGAATACACACAAATATTAGCCAAACAATATAAAAATAATAGTAATTATTGCTTTATTAATTTATTTTTTGATAAGTATACAAACTTTAATAATCTAGCTAATACTAAATATGCTTTAGTTATTATCAGTGCTTTATTTCTAGTATTTAGAGATTTCTACAATAAAAAATATATTATCTATACTATCACAATTAGTAACTGAACATGTTCAAAATTATTTAAGATAATCAGTATCAGTATTTAATAAAAGATTAACCCTTATTAAGAACTATTCAGAAGTTTTAAAAGCATAATATTCAGCTACTTAGCTTAATACCCCGAGAATATTATAAATATAAGAAGTATTTCCCATTTTTTTATTATGGATTTAAAATTACCAGTAGTTGATTTATACACAAGAATTATAAATACTTTTAGAAATATATAGTTCTTTTTTTAGTATCCTCTATAGATATTTTAATTATAGGGTACTTACTCAATGGGAAATTTATGAAAAATAGGAGTAGGACTCTGAATTTTAGCACCTACTTCTAATTTTTTACTAAACTTTGCTAAATTTCTATCTTTAATTTCTATCTTTAAAAAATCTAACATTTGATTAGATGCATTAGGAATGAAGGGTATTAATAAAATAGAGACACGCTTAATAATTTCTGCAGTAAGATATAAAATTTCCCCTGCCTCCACTTGATTCTCTTTAATTATTTTCCAAGGTGCCTTTTTATCAATATATGCATTAGTTCTTTTAATAATTTGCCATACTTTATCTAAATAATTATAAAAATCTTGATTATCTATTAATTGCCTTGTTTCTATTAAAACTTCCTCGGAAAACTTAATAATTTCCTCAGCATTAAAATCCCGTGAACATTGTGGGATACTTAGGTTAAAATGCTTATCTATCATGGTAAGCGATCTTTGGCATAAATTTCCGTATTCATTAGCTAAATCATTATTAATTTTTTGAAGAAAATTATTATAATTAAAGTCTCCGTCTTTACCAAAAGGCATTTCCCTTAATAAAAAGAACCTTACTTGGTCAATACCATAATTATTAACTAATTCTACAGGATTAATTGTATTTCCTAAAGATTTTGAAATTTTATTCCCCTCATTAGTCCACCAACCGTGTGCAAAAATTCTTTTAGGTAAAGGAAGTTCCAAAGCCATTAGCATAGCCACAAAGTATACAGCATGGAATCTAATAATATCCTTTCCTACTATGTGTATAGGGTTAAACCAAAAATTAGTAAATTTAGCCTCTTTAGTATTCGGATAACCTAAGACTGTTAAATAATTAGTTAGTGCATCTATCCATACATAAATAACATGTTTAGCATCATTAGGAACAGGAATACCCCAAGTAAATGAGGTTCTGGAAATAGATATATCTTCTAAATTAGACTTAATAAAGCTAATCACCTCATTATATCTAGTTTGTGGCATAATTAGCTGAGGGTTTTTTTCATAAAATTTTAACAATGGTTCTTGAAAAGAAGATAACTTAAAAAAGTAATTCTCTTCTTTAGTTAATTCTACCGTAGCTCCTGTAGGAGCAATTAGATCTCCCTGAGAATTTTTAGTTAATACTGATTCTTTATAATATGCCTCATCTCTTACAGAATACCATCCCTGATATTCTTTAAGATAAACGTAACCTTTTGTTTCTAATTCCTGCCATAAATATGAAACAGCTCTAATATGTCTTGGTTCAGTGGTTCGAATAAAATCATCATTAGATAAATTTAAAGTTTCTGATAAATTAGAAAAGTTTGTTGCAATAGAATCTACAAATTCTAGCGGAGATTTATTATTCTTTAGGGCGGCTGCTTCAACTTTCAGACCGTGTTCATCTGTTCCTGTAGCAAAGATTACGGAATACCCATCCATTCTTTTATATCTTGCTAAAACATCAACCGCAATAGAAGTATAGGCATGTCCGATATGTGGTTTGTCATTAACATAGTAAATCGGAGTAGTTACATAATAATATTTACAAGACATTTTTTTTACCTTAAGAATAATAAATACCACCTTCTTTTTTTGCCGGTTTTCTTTTGATTTTTAGTATCTTTGTTATTTGCTTTACTAGCTTTAAGAGCTAATTTTATTTCTTGTTGTCTGATTTTAGCTTTTCTTTTTAATTTCTTATCATAGGCTTGTTCTTGTTTTTTAAGTTCTTCTGCTTCTTCTAATTTTTCCGCCATCCCAGGATCTCTAATTTTTAAGAAAACTCTTCTTGGAATCCCAAATTTGTAAGCTCCGTCAAAAATCTCCACAGGAAAATCTTCTAGTGTTTTACCTTTATTATCAATAATTTTCTCATATTGTTTTGCTAAATACTCCTTAAATCTTTTTTTATTATAAATACCTTCTAAAAATCTAATAATAAAATCATACTCAGTATTGGCACTAGTTGAGAGAATATTTAATTCTCCTTGCACTGTGGGGTTAGCATTTACTGTAAAAGCAAATTTTCCTATATTATCTATTTTTAATGCTATAGATATTATATAATTAATAGATCTTCTATTTTTTCTAAGCAAATA
>NZ_DBKDTU010000121.1:0-2108 GCF_055505085.1 Candidatus Hepatincolaceae symbiont of Strigamia maritima | reverse complement strand
GACTAATAACAGGAAGTGGCACAGGAACAATAAAGTAATATAAAAAAAGGAAATATATAATGGGACAAGAGATGACAACATATGAAGTAATTAAAGAATGTTGGATAAACGACACAAGATATCAAGCAACACAGTTAGTAAGATTAACAGATATTCAAGCTAAAGAATGGCTGGATAGAAAGGATAAAGAGGCTTTGTAGAGCTTATATTCTCTTACCTCTAGTTTTATTGTAGCAGAATTGTAGCAATTTTTATTATTATTGAAATTAATCTTTTAATTCTTTTTTAAGAGATTCTAGGGTGGTTTTTGCATAGTGAGACAGAGTAGTTTTAATATCTGAATGCCCCATCCATGTTTGGATTTTCTCACTACTCATATTTGTTTCTTGCCACTCATGCCAGCCGTTAACTGCCCATGTGGCAAAGGTTCTGCGTAAGTCATGCCAAATAAAATCTGTTATAATTTCTTCAGATAAAGCCTTCCACCAACCATTATTTTCCGGCTTCTTAGGGAATGGTACTTTTAAATTTATTCTTCCCTCTAATATTTTAATGGCTTTAGGTGACAATGGAATAATTAAGCTCTTGCCAGTTTTGTTTACCGGAATAAATAACTCTTTTTTATTAAAATCTATATGTTCCCATTTAATTCCTTGAGGAATACTTCTGTAATTAGGTATTTGTTCAGCTTTTCTAATACCAGTTTCTATTGCAAATTCTATGTAATCTACTAAGTCTTTATTAGTAATATTTTGTAATTTTAATCGCTCTTCTTGAGTAAGATACCGATCACGATTTATTGTTCTGGGTAGATGTGAAAAATCCAAGTTTTTACAAGGATTTTCAGTAATAAATCCTATTTTCTCACAATGAGAAAAAATTACATTTAAGACTTGAAAAGCTCTTTTTATCGTTCTAGTTTGTGAATCTTTTTTCTGTAGATATTCCATGTATAAATAAAGATTAGCTTTATTGAAAACATCTTTATCTTGAAAGAATATAAGGGCTTTTTTAATATCTGTTTTATATTTAGCTTTAGTAGTAGCATATAAATTATTAAAATAACTTAAATCTAAGAATTTGTTTACAATTATATCAAAGGTTAGCTTTTTGTTTATAACAACATCTTTATATTTAAGATAGATTTTTTCTGCTATTTTTTCTGCTTCTTTGTTCGTAATATCGTTACCAACGGAGAGATTTTCATAGTCTTTTCTAGTCAATCTTATACCGGAAGATATCTGATACCTCAATCCGTTTAAGGTAAATCTAACCCAAAATATTTCCCCTCGTACATATAAAGTGTACGGTTTTCTTGGCTTGTAGAACATGGTATTAATTTTATATTGTTTTTAAACGTTCTAGAGTAGCATCAATAGAATTGTTGGTTATGTATTTATCAGGTTTTCTTATAGGTTTTTTAACTCTAATATTACCAGAGGGTAGGGTATAGGTAACCCTACTTTGTTCTAGTAAATCCAATATTTCATCTTCTCTAAAACGAACTGCTCCCGTAGGTCTATAGCTTGGAATATCCCCTAATTTAGCTTTTTTGTAAACAGTTGAAACACTATCATAGCCCAATAATTCAGCTACCTTTTTAGCTTTAATAAATATAGTCATTTTTTAGAATCCTTTTTACCTTATTAAAATAGGTTATTTATTTCCCTAGTTTACTTTTGTTAATTTTTAATATGTTGGTAGCAAAACTATCTACAATTTGTTTTTCCCCGTATTCAAGGGTGGCTCCTATTTTATTGCCTAAATAAAATACTGACTGTTGATATAATCTATAATTTTGTTCTGTTAGATTAGACATTACAAGAGATATGCATGTAAATAATCTCATTAGTTCATCTCTTTCAAACTTAAGTTCGCAATTAATATTTTTTGCTTTTATTTCCATGTTTATGCTCCTTTTAATAGATTCTTTGTAAATTGTTTAATTCATATATTTGTATAAAGATATTATGGTGTCTTAAAGACAACTTGTCAAGAATATATTTTATATATATAGTTTTTTTGTTATTTAATAGTTTTAAATACTCTTTGTTTAATTTTTTCTATTAGATCGGAAGAGCGTCGTGTAGGGAAAGAGTGTAGATCTC
>NZ_DBKDTU010000120.1:0-2110 GCF_055505085.1 Candidatus Hepatincolaceae symbiont of Strigamia maritima | reverse complement strand
GGCATACGAGATCGGTCTCGGCATTCCTGCTGAACCGCTCTTCCGATCTATAAAGCACTAAAAAAAGCTTTTATAGATACTTGGAGCAATGTCAATCTGTCTCAAGAACTAGAAGAGCTTAAATATTATACTGATAATCCTAATATTTATATTTTTTTAGATAAAAATAGAGATATTTTTACCAACGCTCAAATGAGCTACCTAACCATGATGGCTCATAGAATTTATTACATGCAAAAAATACTAAAAGATACCGGTAGTTTTTATCTACATTGTGACCCCACCATGAGCCATTATCTAAAAATATTGTTAGATATTATTTTTGGCCAAAAGAATTTTAGAAATGAGGTGGTTTGGTGTTATAGAACTGGTGGTAGCACGGCAAATAGCTGGGCTAAGAAGCATGATATTCTTCTCTTCTATAGTAAATCAAATAAGCATATCTTTAATACATTAAAAGAAAAAGTTTATACAAAAGCTAAAGGTAGAAAAGCAGGTATAGTTAATTATGGTGCTGGTATGGCTAAATTTTTTGAAGATGAGCAGGGTGTTTATAATTTGGTAAATTTTAGAGATATATGGGAAATTCCATATATCAATTCTCAAGCAAAAGAACGGTTAGGATACCCTACGCAAAAGCCTGAGGCTTTACTTGAACGTATTATCAAAGCATCTAGCAATGAAGGTGATATAGTAGCAGATTTCTTCTGTGGTTGTGGCACTGCTGTAGCAGTTGCAGAGAAATTAAAGCGCAAGTGGATAGGGACTGATATTAACCACCTAGCCATTGCTTTAGTAGAAGATAAGCGTTTGAAGCCATTGAATTCAAAATATCAAGTTATTGGCTTCCCAACAGATATAGCCATGGCAGAAAAATTAGCCAACGATAGCAAACTACACTTTGAACACTGGATAGTAGAATATGTTTTACAAGGGCATAAAACTAAAGCCACAGGAGATGGTGGAATAGACGGCCATGTTACTTACAATATGAGCAACCAAAAGATTAGAGACGTAATAGAAGTTAAAGGTGGTGGGGTTAGTATTGGCCAAATTAGAGCCTTTAAAGATAGTATTACCAAATTTAATGCAGATTTTGGAATCTTTGTGGGTTTTAAAAACAAATTCACTAACAGTATGCATCTTGAGGCAGATAATTTAGGTTTTGTACAAGTAAAAGGTTCTCTACTTCATTATGGCAATGTTAAAAAAATGTATATTTTAACTGTAGAGAATATTTTAAGTAATAACTTACCCCAAGAACTTATGCTTTTATCTAAAAATATAACTTATTAAATAGATAAACTAATATTCTAGTCTTTTATGTATATTAATTGTCTTAATTAATATTATAAATTAAATAGTAATATAGATTTTAATCCCGAAAGACGGAATAGTATTTTTTATAGAAGATTTGGTATTTTTATCATCAAGTAGTATAGTTTCACCTAAATTATAATATTTAAAGTTCATATCTAAACTTACATTATCATCAAGACGATATAATAAACCTAACCCTAGTGAATATGCCATAAGAGCTTTATAATTATTATATTCTACACTTCCTTTATCAAGAGTTTCATTTTTATAAAATTTATTAGTATTCATGTTAAATCCAATGCCTCCAACGGCATACATAGCAAAATAATAATTAAAATCATAAATATATCCGGTATTAAATAAAATACCTTTGTTACTTGTGGAATATCCTACATTAGCTTTTCTATCATAACTATCTAACGCAGTATAACTATTTTTATCATCAAAAAGAATAGCATCAACTCCTGTAATTAAACCAAAATTAAAAATATTAAATAAGGTAACTTGTAAACTATATTTTGTACTACCTGCTGTATTGAGATTTTCTAGCTTATATTCCGAAGAATTACCGTCAACTTTAGGAATATTGTGAATTCCTATACCTCCTCCTATATAAAGTTCATTAGCCTTTACATTATTTACATAACTTGCTAAAAAAACCATTATTATTATCAAATTTTTCATATATATACCATAGGTTGATTCTATTGTAGTGTATAGAAATCAATTTTAATCTTAATTCTACAATTTACATAATCTTATTTAATAAAAGATTATATAAATTTTGCTA
>NZ_DBKDTU010000119.1:0-9852 GCF_055505085.1 Candidatus Hepatincolaceae symbiont of Strigamia maritima | reverse complement strand
ATTGCTGGTGTTTGTGAAATTATGTTTGTTCTATTTTTAAAGTTATCTAATAATTTTTCAAAACTTATGCCCAGTATAGGATTTATTATTTTTTCAGGGTTTAGTTTCTTTTTTATGAGTAAGGCTGCTAAATCTTTAGGTATTGGTATTACCTATGCTATGTGGACAGGGATTGGAGCGGTAGGTTCACTATTATTAAGTTATTGGTTATTTCAGGAACATTTAAATATCAAACAAATAGTATTTGTAGCTCTTTTAATTTTTTCAATGGTTGGTCTAAAACTAAGCTCATAAAAGTTTTTAATTGCTTAATTAGTATTAAATATATACAATTACTGTTAAGTAGGATTGTAGAAACTAAGGTAAGATATGGAAAAGCAGTGGCAAAAGAAAAATTAGAACAAAAGTATAATAACTTTTATTGCTTAAAGGATCATTCTTTAGTTGCTCATAAACTAACCTTATTAAGAGATAAAAATACTGCTCCTAAGGAATTTAGGGAAGTTTTAGAGGAAGTAACCTTTATTCTAGCAGCAGATGCTGCTAGACATATCCAAGCTACCAAAAAAATGATTGAAACACCGTTAGCTACTTTTGATGGTGTAAGAATTAATCCTACTACTATAATTCCGATTATTAGAGCTGGGATTGGAATGATTAATCCTCTACTAAAATTATTACCAGATACTAAATTAGGATTTATGGGGTTATCTAGGAATCATGATACTCTAAAACCTTTTGAGTATTATATGAATATTCCTAAAATATGTGAAAATACGACGGTATTTGTTTTAGATCCTATGCTTGCTACGGGAAATACTATGGAATATACTCTTAATTATTTAAAACAAGGCGTTTATAAGCAAATAATAGTGTTATCGATACTTGTTACCCCACATGCACTGGAACTTATCTTTAAGACAATACCTGATATTATTGTTTATGCGGCAGGAATTGATACTGAGTTAAATTCTAAGGGGTATATTATACCAGGATTAGGAGATGCAGGGGATAGAATTTTTAATACACTTTAATTACAAAATTAACCAGTGTAAAAGTAGTAATTCTCTTAAATGGTAAGCTTTAAGTTATTAATCTTAGAACTTGCTAAGGAACCAATAATATTTAAGATATCAAAAGGTCTAGAAAATGGAGGAGAGTAGGCAAAATCTAAATTAGCTAGTTCAGTAATCTTCAGCTTTGTATCTATTGCTACCGATAAGGCATGCATTCTAAGAACGGCATCGTTTTTACCAATAATTTGTGCTCCTAATAATTCTAATGAAGTATTATCATAAATAACTTTTACTTCTATAAGTTCTTGATTAGGATAATAATTAGTATGGTTATAATCTTTAATGAGTAAAATTTTATAACTTAATTTTAAAGCCTGTGCTTGAGACTCTAAAATACCGCAACGTGCTAATTCTAAGTTTAAAACTTTTATAGAGGCAGAGCCTAAAGTACCATTAAAAGTAGTATTTTTACCACTAATATGATCTGCTATTGTTTTACCTAATTTATTAGCAGTAGTAGCTAAGGGAATATAAGTATTTTGTTTACTAACTTTATGGAAGACACTAGCACAATCTCCGGCGGCATAAATATCGTCTATATTGGTTTGGCCAAATTTATTAATAATAATTGCTTGATTACTTAATTTATTAAATTGAAGGTTATTCAAGAAACCGGTATTAGGAATTACACCTACTGCTTGTATTATTAAATCTGTCTTAATTACCCGGTTTTGGGTTTTTAACTGAGTAACAGAGGTAGAGCCTATAAATTCTTGTACTTGTTCATTTAAATATAAAGTAATATTATTCTCTAAGAGTTCTTTATTTAATAAGGCTACAAATTCAGGATCAAAACTTTGTTTTAATAATTGGTTAGAGGATTCAATTAGGGTAATATTTTTAGTTTTATCAAAATGTTTAATTATATCAAGCATTTCTAGCCCAATATACCCACCACCGATGATACTAATATTTTTAATTTTAGGTTGTGTGATTAAAATTTTTAATGCCAAAGCATCTTCTAGGGTTTTTAAGGAATAAATGTTCTGAAGCTTTTCCTTTTTACGTTCTTCGTGCTTAAACTCCTTATTCTTAAGCCTTTTTACCACAAGATTTTTTTCAGGGATTGAGGATATTCTAGCACTAGAACCTGTAGTAATTACTAATTTATCGTAATTCTCTTCTATAATCTCATTACTTTCTAAATTTTTAATAATCACTATTTTCCGTAGGGAGTCTACTTTTAGAACACTATGCAGAGTATAAACTGCAATTCCCTGTTGTACAAATTCTGCTTTAGTTCTGGCTATCATTAAATCAGGATCTGTAAAGAAATTTCCTATAAAATAAGGTAATCCGCAATTGCCAAAAGAAACAATATTAGATTGCTCGTACACACTGACTAAAAAATCAGGATTATTTCTTTTCAGTTTAGTAGCACAACTCATACCCGCTGCGTTGCCTCCTAAAATTAGTATCTTCATAGAAAAATTTCCTACAATCCTTTTGAATTAAATTTTTGTAAAAGTAAATTTATTAACTTAAACTACCTATAAAAAATTAAAGGTGAGTAAAATCACTTTTTTCATTATCATTAGATTCTAATATAGTTTTATCATGGGAATCTAAAAACTTAGCAGTAGTTAAACTTGCCACTACTCCTGCATTAACGTTAACCGCGGTTCTACCCATATCAATAATAGGGTCAACAGCAATAAAAATTGCTATTATACCTACCGGTAATCCTAAGGTGGGCAACACAATTAAAGTAGCAAAAATTGCTCCTCCGCCAACTCCTGCAACCCCAAAAGAACTAACTAAAATTACAAACAAAGCGTAGAATAAAAATTGTGGCTCTAAAGGGTTTATTCCTACAGATAAAGCTCCTATATAGACTAATATTGCCGGATAAATCCCAGAACAAGCATTTTGTGCCATCATAGATGACAAAGAGGAAGAGATTGTAGCTAAAAAATGAGGTATACCTAGCTTTTTAGTTTGTGTTTCTATATTGAGAGGAATTGAGGCCAATGAGGATCTAGCTGAAAAAGCAAAAGCCAATAGCGGCACAACTTTTTTAAAATAGTTTAAAACATTAGTTTTAGTAAGTAGTAATAATATAATATGTACTCCTAGCATTAAAAACATAGCAAAATAACCGGCACTTAGAAAACGTCCTAGTCCGAGGATTTGTTCAGTATTAGAGATTGCTATGGTATGTGCTAACAGAGCTGTAATTCCATAAGGAGTAAGCCGTAAAATTAGGGTGACTAAACGTATTACTATTTCATAGAGGGCAAGTACTAAAGACTTAAATATTTCTGCTTGCTCGGGATGTTTCTTTTTTACCCCCAGATAAGAAACCCCGATTAACATCATAAAAATAACTACTGATATAGTTGAAGTAGGTCTTGAACCAGTAAAATCTAAGAAAGGATTAGTAGGAATAAAATTTAAAATAGTCCCTATAATAGAAGTATCTTTATGGTCTAAGCGTTTATGTAAATCAAAATTTGGGTCTACTACAAAATTAGTAATATTTAGATTAAATAAATAGGCTGAGAAAACACCAATTAATGCTCCTACTGTTGTAGTAATTAAGAGAATAATCAGAATTAAAGAACCGGCTTTTGTGAATAATTTACCATCTTCTACTTTTGTAAAAGTTGTTAGAACTGCTACCATAATTATTGGATATACTATCATTTTTAATAAGAAAATATAACCTGTTCCCACTAATTGGTAGTAATATAAGGTAGTGAAAATTTGCTCACTTGAGTTAAAAATTTTTAAATAAACTCCTAACAACACCCCTAAAAAAAGAGCTATAAATGATCTCTTATTAAACGAGATATAACGTTTTTGTAAAAAATACAAAAAAGCCAATAATAATAATAGAATACAGATATTAATAAAAACCATATTTTGTTTCCTAAGCTAGAAATTTGTAAAATAAAACTAGTAAATGTTTAATACAATAAATTATTGCTATAAAAAAAAATATTTGCAAGAGCATTATTTTATAATGTGATAGTAAGGGCTTGAATATTTACAACTATGTTTTGTGTAAGAATATTTAGAGATTAGGATAAAATTCTTTTAAGGCTGTAAGTATTGTGTTATATGGATGTTTTTCTATAAAACCGCTAGAAAACTTTGTACATATAATCTTCTAACAATTACATTGATCTAAATTTTTTATAGTTATATAATTTAAACACTGTAACTGAAATGCTGAAAAATATTGTATTTATTAAGCTTTAGAGTAATAGATTGAGAATAAAATGTTAATAGTATATGCATCAAAAACCGGTAATATAAATCGTTTTATTAAGAAAACTGCTTTAAACAAAGTAGAAAGAATCGTATTAGGAACTGAAGAGATTAAAGAGCCTTTTATTTTACTTACATATACCACGGGAAGCGGTTGTATTCCAATTGAAGTAGCAGAGTTTTTAAAGCAGAATTCTACATATCTAAAGGCAGTAATCGGGAGTGGGAATAGAAGTTGGGGAATAACCTTTTGTAGAGCTGCTAAACTACTCTCAGAACAATATAAGGTTCCTCTCCTAATGACCTTTGAATTATCCGGCAGAGAGACTGATGTAGAAAAATTTTTAACAACAGTCAATAATTTTAACTAATAATTAAATGAAATATGAAATACTAAAATGAAGAGGGTCCTTGCATTGAGATATTTAGAACTAAATAGCCAAATTGTTAATAAAAAAGATGGTTTCTTCCAAATAGAAAAAGACCAAGAAGCCCTAGTGGTATTTTTAGAAGAGGTTAAACATAATAGTATGATTTTTAGTGATGCTAATACTAAAATGCATTACTTGGTAGATAATGGATTTTATGAAAATTTTTATGAAACCTATTCAGAAGCACAAATTAGTGAAATTAACCAAATAATTTACGGTTATAATTTCAGATTTGCCTCATATATGAGTGCTTCAAAATTTTATCGTGATTATGCTTTAAAAACCAATGATAAATCCTTATATTTAGAACATTATGAAGACCGTATAATAGCAGTAAGTTTATACTTAGCTGATGGTAATTTTAAGAAAGCAGTTGCTTTAGCTAAATCTATGATTGCTCAATATTTTCAACCAGCAACTCCTACTTTTTTAAATGCCGGAAAAAAAAGAAGAGGGGAAATGATCTCTTGTTTCTTATTAGAAATGGATGATTCTCTTAATAGTATTACCTTTAATATTGCTACATCCATGTATTTATCTAAAATTGGGGGTGGAGTTGCTCTTAATTTATCAAAATTAAGATCTAGGGGTGAACCTATTAAAGAAATTGATAATGCTGCTAAAGGAGTAGTACCAGTAATGAAATTACTTGAAGATTCCTTTAATTATGCTGATCAAATGGGTCAGAGAAAAGGGGCAGGGGCTGCTTACTTAAATGTCTTTCATTTTGATATAGAAGAATTCTTAGATACTAAAAAAATTAATGCTGATGAAAAAAGTCGTATTCAAACACTATCTTTAGGTATTACAGTACCGGATAAATTTTTTGATTTAGCAAAAAAGAATGAAGATTTTTACGTGTTTGCTCCTTATAGTGTGTATAAAAACTTCGGGCAACACTTAGATGATATGAATATTAATGAAATGTATGATATTTTAGTAGCTCATCCTGATGTAGTTAAAAAGAAATTAAATGCTAGAGAATTATTAGTAAGTATTGCTAAAACCCAGTTTGAGTCCGGATATCCTTATTTAATATATTTAGATAATGCTAATAAAGTTAATCCTCTTAAGGAAATTGGTAAAATTAAAATGTCTAATCTTTGTACTGAAATTTACCAAATTCAAAAAACCTCAGAAATTAACGATTATGAACATGCAGATAATATTGGTTACGATATTTGCTGTGTGTTGGGTTCTTTAAACATTGTAAATGTTATGGAACATAGGGCGATAGAAGAGGCAGTCTCTACAGGAATGGACGCTCTAACAGCGGTTAGTGAGTTATCTAACCTTAGTAATGCTCCCAGTATTAATAAAGCTAATAAAAATTTTCGCTCAGTAGGACTTGGAGCTATGAATCTACATGGGTTTTTTGCCAAAAATTTAATTCCTTATGAAAGTCTTGAAGCTAATGATTTTGCATCTACGTTTTTTATGATAGTAAATTATTATTCTCTAAAACGGAGTATGGAAATTGCTAAAGAAACTAAAAGTATCTTTAGAGGTTTTGAGAAATCTGAGTATAAAAACGGTAATTATTTTAAGATATATTTAGAAGAAGATTTTTCTCCTAAAACTCAAAAAATTCAAGAGATTTTTGCCGGTATGTTTATTCCTAGCTTGGATGATTGGAACGAGCTAAAGACAGCAGTGCAAGAACATGGGCTTTATCATGCTTATAGGCTCTCTATTGCTCCAACTCAGAGCATTTCTTATATACAAAATTCTACTTCTTCAATTATGCCGGTTGTAGATGTGGTAGAAACTAGAACTTACGGAAACTCTACTTCATATTATCCAATGCCTTATTTAAGTCAAGATAATATCTTTTTATATAAATCTGCATATAATATGGATATGACTAAACTAATAGATTTAGTGGCAAATATTCAAAGGCATGTAGACCAAGGGATTAGTACTATTTTATATGTTACTAACCAAACCACAACCAAAGAGTTAGTTCGTCTGTATCTTTATGCTCATCATAAAGGCTTAAAAGCATTATATTATACTAGAACTAAAAATCTTACTATTGAGGAGTGTTTAGCTTGTGTTGTTTAAAATACTAGGTATACTTCCTACCAGCTACAGTGAGTTAAATGAGTTATTCTACTAAAATATCTTGTTAAATTACAAGTTAAAGCTGACTAAATTAAATACTGTAATTTAAGATTAACAAAATTAGTTTTTATTTCTTCATTTCTCTAATGGGTGTAGAAGACTTCCATAGAGAAAGTATTTACCAATAGATAATGTACTCTTAATTTTACATTAAATTTACTATGAGAATATTTATCATCTTGTAACAGTAGTCTATTAACAATAGCATTATTCAAAGCAATTTTAGTAGTAGAATGTTTTTTATTTAATTTATTTATCATAAGAAATATCCAAAACAGGTAAAATATCATGATTGTGTTCTGTATTATCAAAAGTCATGTGAGTTCCTATTCTGATACCTGATAGTTCTATAAAATCATAACTATTAGATTTATTAATATCTAGGGTTGTGCCATGTTCTATTTCTTTATAAGAACTTTGTTTATAGTTTTTATAGGCTCCTCTTACATAAGGTTTTAGTACTGTTTTAGTACTATTACTTTCTCAGTAATAAAACCACCCTCAAGCATTGCTACTTGAGTTTTATTTTTTAAGGTAATTTCAATATTATAGGGAAGGGGTTGAGGGGTTCTTGTGGTATCAATAATGATATCTTTATTAAAAATTAGAATCTTTACCACATCTGCTAAGCTAGTACTGGTAAGAATAAGATTAATTTTAGGAGTAGCTAACACCCAAATTTTTGGTGATGTCAATGAAATTTTTCCAATTTGTAGCACCGTTACGATCTTAATAATCTTTTAGTATCTATATTTATATCATGTTTTTCTCAAGGAATTGCCAGATGCAAGTTTAAATTGTAAAAGAAAATTATAATAATAAGTTGTAAAATTAACAAAAGACCCTTCATTAAGGGTTATCAGTATTAATATTTATAATTTAGTATCTTATACACTATATAGTTGTATTTTTATATATGCAAGAAAAATTAGGTAATTATACACTTGACAGAACTAAATATTTAATTTTAATGATTAAATAAGCTGCCTTGAATAGCTTCTCTATATGTTTTTACTTTTAAAAGAGATGGTGGAACATTTAAAACGATGCCATTTAGAATCTGTTCTGCTGTATAAATTTGTATAGTATCGTATGTATTTTGTACTGGTAAGTTCATATCTATTTGATAGTGAATTTTAGGAGATTTTGCTATATCTTCAAGCATATTAAAAGATGGGTCTTTATCTAAGATTAAAACACCTATATCAGCTTTAAAGTCTTGCATGGTACCCTTTAACTCTCTTATCATAACTGGTGAACATTGTTCTCCTGTTTTTACACTAAATACTACTTTGCCCCAAATATCTTTTTTATTTTTATCTAACCCTAAATGAATAGTTAATTCTCCATCTACACCTTTATCACCGCTTTTTTTCTTATTGGGGATTCCCCCTAGTTCTTTTACTAAGAAGTCTTGCTTTTCAAAGGCGTTCAATTTTTGATACTCATCCCATGTTCTAGGTTTTAGTACTTCCTTATAATAAATTTCTCTTAACCCTGCATCTTTTATTCTTTTATCTATAACATCAATTGCAAAGGTGCTAACATCAATCCCTATCCAATTCTTTTTAAGTTGTATGCAAGCGTCTATAGTAGTTCCGCAACCACAGAAAGGATCTAATACAACTCCATCTTCGGGGCATGATGCTTTTACAATTCTTTCTAATAAGGCTCTTGGTTTTTGTGTTGGATAACCTAATCTTTCTTTAGCTATAGCATTTAAAGAAGGTATATCTATCCACCAATCATTAGGAATTTTGCCTTCATCTAAATAATATTTATAATATTTAGCTTCTCCTTTAGAATTTTTAGTGCCATATACTAGTCTATATTTTCTACCATCAGAATCTGTTTCTAATCTACCTCCAAAGCTAGATTTACCAGCTTTCATTTCAACTCTTACTTTTGTGCCATCAAAAAAAGTGTTATTAGAAATCCCATAGCTAAGAATAGTATCATGCTTTTTAGCAAAATATTTTTTTGATCGTCCAGCAGTATCATAACACCACACTATTTCATTTCTAAAATTTTCACTACCAAAAATACCATCCATTATAACTTTTAAATAATGGCTTGCCGTAGGGTCGCAATGTAGATAAATAGAACCTGTTTCTTTTAAAACACCTTTCATTAAGATTAATCTTTCTGTCATATATAAAAGATAGTTTAAAAGCTTTTGATTGTTGTAAGTGCTATTACTTAAACTCTCTAACCATATCAGTAAGAAATCTTTTACAGAATCATCTATCAAAGATTGGTTATATAGATTTAGCTTAAACTCTTCAAACATTAATTGAGTTTGGGAAGTTGGAGTCCACATATCACTAAATGCTTTTTGCTGAGCAGTAATTTTACTATTTGGGCTTTTATAGGTTAGATTATATACAGCGTTGCTGTTAAAAGGAGGGTCTAAATATATTAAATCTACTGTAATATTTTGTGATATTAGTTTTTGTAATACTTCCTTACAGTCTCCACAATAAAGTCTATTTTGCATAAAACACCTTTATTGTAGAAGTTATAAGCTTAATTAAGCTATTTTCAGTTAAAAAGCCACAAAAATGGGGGGGGGGTAACAAGTGTTGTTATATTACAATTGATTATTGCTTTATTAAAAGATTGTTTTTCTAACATAACTATCCAATTAATTCTTTATATTGTAATTTTTTGCCAAACATAGATTTTAAAGCTAGTTCTAATCTATCAAAATCAGATTCTTTTCTATTATTATACCTAAAAATAAAACTATTGATATATTTTTGTAAATGCTTGGCACTAATTTGATGATGGATTCCATAAATTCTGCGTTTAAATAAACTAAACACACCCTCTATACTGTTAGTATAAATATTGCCTTTAACATACTCTCCTTTATTATGTGTAACAATATTTCTATTTTTATAACCGCTATATAAAGTACTTTCATCTGTATGTAAATTACTTTGGTTATAATCTATATAAGTATCTAATATTGGTTTAATATTTTTAATATTTCTTTTATTAACATA
>NZ_DBKDTU010000118.1:0-25973 GCF_055505085.1 Candidatus Hepatincolaceae symbiont of Strigamia maritima | reverse complement strand
TATATAAAAAAACATATTATTTAATCTTAATCTTTACAACTTCTCCTTTTTTATTAATATTTTGAGGATAGATTTTTCTAACTCCGATTTTAGCATCATATTCCCACATTATCTGATTTAATTTTTTTTCTACATCACTCCTAATTTCCTCTAAAGTTCTTTTCATGCCTGAACTCCTTTTAGGTAAAGTAGGTTTTCCTAATACAATAAAAATTTTACTAAACGGCATTGGTATAAAAAATTTATCCCAACTATTTACCCAAACACATCCTCTTGCGGATATAGAATAAGGTAAAATAGGGCATCCTGATAAAGTAGCTAAACTAGCTATTCCCACAGAAGCTCTCATTCTAGGTCCAATTGGTCCGTCAGGAGTCATCACAACTACGGTTTTAGGTTTCTTTAAAACTTTAATCATAGATCTCAATCCAGTCACTCCATTTTTATTAATAGAACCTCTAATCACTTTAGCTCCTCCAAGCCTACAGATATCAGTAACTATTTGGGCATCTTTATTTTGAGAAGCTAAAATATACAACCTAGATATTAAAAAATTTATAAAAAATACTCCTAATAAGCGCCCATGCCATAAAGCTATAATATAAGATTTTTTTCTAATAGTCTCAAATTCTTTAGGTACAATTATTATAGTCTTACTAGTCATAAATACTAAATATAAGTAGAAATGTACTATAATAGCTAAGCTAAGGCTAATAGTATAAAAAACTATGAGCAATAATCTATTTTGCAGAATAAGATGCTTCATTAACATTATAAGATTTCTTGTTGTTTAAATTGTAAATTATACAAATATTGATAAAACCCTTGATCTTTCATCAATGTATCATGAGTTCCTTCTTCTAAAACTCTACCCTTATCTATGACATAAATATAATCTGCATTAATAATAGTAGAAAGTCTATGAGCAATAATAAGAGTAGTCTTTCCCTGCATTAGTTTATCTAAAGCCTGTTGAATTTTTCTCTCAGACTCTGTATCTAAAGCAGAAGTAGCTTCATCTAATAATAAAATAGGAGAATTTTTCAACATAGCCCTAGCAATAGAAATTCTCTGTCTTTGTCCTCCTGAAAGTTTTGTTCCCCTTACTCCGATTGGAGTATCATATTTCTGTTCAAAAGTTTCAATAAATTCTGAGGAATAAGAATTTTTAGCTGCTAAAAATACTTCTTCTTCAGTAGGATTATATTTTGAATATGCAATATTATTATAGATTGTATCATCAAATAAGATTACTTCTTGACTAACAATAGAGATATTATCTCTAAGAGATTTAACTCTATATTCCCTAATATCTTTACTATTAATTAGAATACTACCCTGTGTAACATCGTAAAATCTAGACATTAAATTAATAATAGTGCTTTTACCTCCGCCTGAGCGTCCTACTAAAGCAATTTTATTTCCCTTAAGAATTTTTAAATTAATTTTAGCTAAAACATCTACTTTTTTATCATAGGTAAAAGCAACATTTTTAAAACTAATAGTAGCCTCAGTAATATTAAGCTCTTTTGCACCTATTTTTTCTATTAATTCTGGTTGATAATCTAAAAAATGATAATATCGACGGGCAGCAATAATGCCAAATTGAACTTTAAAGAAAATTTCTGATAATCTTTTTACCGGTTGATAAGCAAGCATTAATGCCCCTATAAAAGAAAATAAAGTACCAGGATCTTCTTCTCCTTTAAAAATTTTAAAACCACCGTAAATTAAAAATGCCCCGATACAAACTCCTCCTAAGAATTCCATGAAAGGTGATAAAACATTTTTAGACCTTTCAATTTTTTTCTGAATCTTTACAATGTCTTGAATAATACCTGAAACATTTTTAATTTCTTTATTTTCCATATTATAAGATTTAATTACCCTAATGCCGTTAAAGGCTTGTTCTAAATGAGAGGTTAGTGTGCCAAATCCGAATTGAGATCTAATAAAGTATTTTTTAATTTTACCTGAACTTAAACTAATAGGATAAATAACAAAAAAGAAAGAGGCAAATACAAATAAAGCATACACTGCATTCTGAATAAACATAACCGCCACTAACCCCACAAAAGAGAAAAAATCTCTACCGATATTAATAGGCACTTCTGTAGCTAAACCCGACATTTGGTTAACATCATTCATAATAACCGATACCAATTCACCGGGTTTATGTTTACTATAGAAATACATATCCTGTTGTACAAAAGTTTTAAATAAATTAAAACGAGCTTGAGCAATTACATCCAACCCCACTACAGAGATTATTACACTATAAATATATTGAGCTATTCCCTTAACAAGAGATACCCCCATAACCGCAAATCCTATCCAATAAATATTTTGTAAAGCTGAAGGCTGTAACACTTTATTCATCGCAGGTTTAATTAAAAAAGCTAATCCTGCCGTAGCAATAGAGGCAATTATCATAAAAAAAAGTGATATTAAAATTTTAGGAAGATTAGGCTTAATCATTTCAGAGGCAAACCTTATTACGGCTGTTACCGCCGATTCAGGATCGCTAATTTTAGACTTAAACAATCTAGCAATTAAGTAATTAAGTAATTTTTTCATAATTTTACTTACCCTATTACGCAGAGACAGTTAAATTAGGGAAAAATATAGTTGGTGAATTTATAACCCCTTCAAATTCTAAATCATTTGCTACTTGCATTTCTAAAAACATTGTTTTTAAATTTCCTGCAATAGTCAGATTATTTACCGCATGAATTATTTTACCTTCCTCAAAGAAAAATCCGCTAGCTCCTTTGGAATAATCTCCGTTGATTAAATTGGTTCCCATTCCCATAGTCTCAGTTATATAATATCCTGTTTTTAAATTCTGAAATAAATCTGCAACTACTACAGAACTTGCTTTTAAATAAAAATTAGAAATTCTCGGAGCAAAACCACTACTTAATCCTCTAAACCCATGCCCGTTACTTGTTAAGTTTAATTTCTTAGCACTCTCTAAATCCAGTAGAAAATTTTTAAGTATCCCATTTTTTATAATGAACATCTTTTTAGGAATAACTCCCTCCATATCTCTTACATAGGAACCTAATCCTTGAACTATAAACGGATCATCAATAATGTTAATATTCTCTGAAAATATTTTTGTATTGAGTTTATTGTTAAAGAAACTTTTATTTCCAGCTAAAGTATAACCATTTGCCAAATTAGCAACTAAGCTCAAAATCTCTTTAGCTACTCGCTTATGAAAAATTACTGGATAAACTCCGCTTTTAGCTTTTTTAGGGTTTAGTCTTGCAAGGGTATTATCTAAGGCTTTTCGCCCTACTTCACTGGCTTTTTGTAAAGAGTTATAAGCCATTTTATAACTAAAAGCGTAATCCCATTCCATTTCCGTACCAACATCAGATTTAGCCACAAAAGAAACATTATTATAAAAGTTAGAAGTTTTATATAGTTGTTCGAATCCCTTAGAATTAGTAACTAAAGTAATATTTTTTATATACCCCGTAGAACTCTCAGAATTAATGATTAATTCGTGCCCTGCTCCCACTTTTTCCATAGTATTTGCTACTTCCAACAATTCTTGAGTTGTCGGAGTTGTAGCATCATAGAGTTCCAAATTGCAATTTAACGAGTTTACACCTTGCTTTGTAAAGTTAACTAATTTTTGTGTGGCTTTAGCAATGTCTGTAGCACTTAAAAAGCCGGCAAATTCATTTTTAGGAAGTACTTTAACTATCTCAATTGCTTGCTGTAACAATAAGTTAAGACTATCTTGTGTTAGGTCATCGCTAACTGTAATAAAAAAAGCGGAGTTTAATCCTACTCTAAGCGATACTTTAGTAGCATTGCTACTAACCACTTCTTCTAATTTTAATTTAGCCGTAGTTACTTTTAACTCTTCTATATTATTAAAAATAATCTCTAAGTCTATATTTTGTTTATTAGCTTTAGCTAATAAAACTTGAGCTTTGGCTTTTAAAGAATTTAACATTTATTTTTATGAATGAGTTATTTTAAATTATTAGAATTATACCTATATTTTTTTTTAAACACAATTATTTTGCTAATTTTTTCTACCTTATTACGGAATTAAAAGAATTTATACTCTTTATTTCTATAAAAATTAGGGGGCTCTAATCAGTTAATTGCAATTTTCATTTTTTTGTTTTATAATATCTTATATTCTCAATTGATAAATATGGAAAAATTAACTAGTATGAATACTACGGATATCATAAAACAATTATTTTATTCCAAAATTAATAAAGAAGATTTAATTAAACTAACCTCTGTTGCTTTAGAGAATTTAGATGACGGTGAGTTATTCCTAGAATATAAAAATGCTGAATTACTAAATTTAGAAGACGGTATTCTTAATGTAGCGACAACTGCTACTAATACTGGGTTCGGATTAAGAGGTATTATGGATACTGCTTGTATTTATGCACATAGCAATGAAATAAACCTAAAAGAATTAACATATGCTAAAGATATCATAGCAAATGCTAAGAAAAACTATCAGGGAAGCTTTAATTTAACTCCTAAGAGTTTTAATAAAGAATTATTATATCCAATAAGTAATCCTCTTGAAGATTTACCTTTAAACAAGAAGCTTGCTACACTTAAAGAGGTTTACGAATATACTAAAAGTCTAGATTCAAATATTACTAAAGTTACCCTATCTTTACATAATTCTTATCAAGTAGTATTAATTCTTAGAAATGAGCACGACTTGCATTTTGATATCAGGCCTCTAACCAGATTTAATGCCCAAGTATTAGTCAAAAAAGGAGATAAAGAAGAAGCCGGTTACACTGGGTTAGGAGGACGTGATATTCTTAGCAGTTTTTTTAATACAGAAACAGGTATAGACATAGTAAATAAAGCTTATACTGAAGCTTTATTAAATTTAGAAGCACGTGATACCCCGGCAGGAGAAATGCCTGTGGTTTTAGGAGCAGGGTGGCCAGGAGTATTAATTCATGAAGCCGTAGGACATGGATTGGAAGGTGATTTTAACAGAAAAGGTACTTCGGTATTTTCTGATAAACTAGGCAAAAAAGTAGCCAGCAAGGGAGTAACCATTGTGGATGATGGTACTATAAAGAATGCCAGAGGTTCTATTAGTATTGATGATGAAGGTACAAAATCACAATACAACACTTTAATTGAAGACGGAATTTTAATTAATTATATGCAAGACCGATTAAACGGACGACTTACAAATACTCAATCTACAGGTAATGGAAGAAGAGAGAGTTATAAATATACCCCTATGCCTAGAATGACTAACACTTATATGTTAGCTGGGACTAATACTTTAGATGAAATGATACAATCTACGGAAAATGGTATTTATGCCATTAATTTTGGAGGAGGGCAAGTTGATATTACCTCAGGGCAGTTTGTGTTCTCTTGTACTTCTGCTTATAAAATTGAAAAAGGTAAACTTACTTATCCTCTTAAAGGAGCTACTATTATTGGGCTGGGAGCAACAGCTTTAAACGAGATTTCTATGATAGGAAACGACCTAAAATTAGATACTGGAATTGGAGCTTGCGGTAAAAACGGGCAAAATCTCCCAGTAGGAATAGGTCAACCCAGTGTAAAACTTAATAAAATTAATGTTGGTGGTACTAAATTTTAAATGCTTAAAGTATTATTTGTCTGTTTAGGAAATATTTGTCGTTCTCCTACGGCTGAGGGTATTCTTACTAAGCTAGTCTCTGAAAAAAGTTTGTCTAATGATATTTTAGTAGATTCCTGCGGTATTTCTAATTATAATCTTAATCAGGCTCCGGATTTAAGATCCCAAAAATTAGCCCTATTACATAATGTAGATATTTCTAAACTAAAAGCCAGACAAATTAACAAAACTGATTTTGAAATCTTTGATTATATTTTAGTAATGGATACAAGTAATTATCAGATAGTATTAAAGCAGTGTACTGATATTTATAAACCTAAAATACAAAAACTCTTAAAATATCAACCTAGTTCTAATTTAGAAGATATCCCAGACCCTTATTATATGGACGATAAAGCTTTCTCTAAAGTATATGATTTAATAGCTAGTGCTTGCTCTACTTTGTTATTAGAATTAACTAAAAAAATCGAAACTCAACGTATAATTTAGTATATGATTTATAAATAATGATATACAATTAAAATCGAACCCTCTGCAACATGAACGTATTCCTATTAATTCTAGTTATTATTTTACTATCTCCCTTATTAGTAGTATTTTCTATCTTATTATTAGCTATTAGTATGCCTTTATTTATTTTATATTTATTAGCTTTTGCTATTCTGATAATTACTTTTCAACCATTTTTATTTTTAATAATTTTCTTTTTAGGAATTGTGTTAGCTTATATTTATGGAAAGAAGAATCGCAAATTTTAATAGCTCAACTATCAATATCAGGTATGTAGTAATCTAAAACTCTGTAATAGTTTTTCCATTTTTCCAATTCATCTTTATTTATCAAAACAAATACTATATGTCTTATAGTGACTTATTGTGTTATAGCTATACATTTGAGAACTATAGATTATTAAAGTTTTATAACTACTAGCAGAATAATCTCTACTATAAGTTGAAGTGCTAGAATATGTTGTTACTGGGGTTATTGTAATTAACTCTCATGAATTGTGTTAGAACTTCCATCTTGGGTTAAAACAGAAAAATACATGTATCCTTTTTCAAGAGCAGATTTTAAAGCATATTCACGACATTGTTTATCAATTCAAGGTATTGTAACCTCGTTTAATAAAGAATCTATAGAGAATATTGTAAATATCTTGAATCATCAGGAGTTGAACTATAATTTTGCAGTATCCTTAAACACTGCTACTAAAAAGTTAAAGTTTTAAAAAGTACTTTAGTCGGAGGAAACTTAACATTAGTACAAGCTAACATATGTATGGAATTGAGTCTCTCGGCTAAAAATAAAGTATTAATTTTGAAGACCACAGGAGAAGCTTATAGTAAAATATTTAGAACTCTTTCGCATTTACTCTTATCAGGTATGGTAACTCAAGCTGGGGCTATTATTTTTGGTCAATTTTTTAGTTACTAATGCAGAATATTTAATTTATAAAAAACCTTAGAAAATTTTGTAACAAGAATTAAAACTCTGATTTTTTTATTGGATTTTCTTAGGACACGGAGAAGTAAGCACTCCTATTATTTTTATAAACTTAACCAACTCCACCTTAAATCCATAATTAAAGTCATAATCTTTAATCCAACTATCATTTATCTTAATCAATAGCTATCAAGCTTTTTAAAAAACTTGACCAAAATTTTTATAAAATGTTATACGTATAACATTTTAAGTAATACTAATTTTATATCCCTGCTCATTTTTTATTAAGTTAATTTTATTTTCAAAAATCTGTAATTTTTTTCTAATATTTGAAATATGGCTATTAATTGTTTGCAAATTAGTAGGAGTTTCTTCTAAATTATTTACAAATCTTAAAAGTTCTTCTAAAGAACAAGTATTAGGATAATACACAAAAATTTCATGTAAAATATTAGCTTCTTTTTTAGTAATATTAATTACAGAATTATCTTTAAAATTTTTTATAAACGCCTCATTATAATGTTTTTCTAAAATAAAGTCTCCTACGGTAATAGTATTGCTTTGTTTGTTATCTAAATAATAATTAATCCGATTTAAAATATCCCAAAGCACTATAGGTTTATAAAAAATATCTCCCTTAAGGTTATCAATAGTATCCTCACTAAAGTTTAAAATAGCAATATTCTGAACTTGCACATTAGGATTTGTAAAAAAATTGAGATTCTGGATAATTATTTCCTCAGAAGCAATAAGAATATCCCTAGCTTCTAAATTATTAATTATTTCTGCTAAATTGTTAGCAACAATTATTTTTATCTTTAAATGCGGTTCTAAATTATTTTTTATAATATCAGCAATAGTTTCATTTAAAATTACAACGTATAATTTTTGCATTGCTCCTACTTCCTTAGAAATAAATCTCTCCCAATTCTTATCATAGTACTACCGCATTTAATAGCTTCAATAAAATCCTTACTCATCCCCATACTAAGCTCTGCTAATTGATATTGTTGTTGTAGAAAATACATTTTAGAAAAATAATCACTCGGAGAAGCTAAGAGATTAGTTACTTTTACTCTATTGGTCTCAAGTTTATCTACTCCTTGATTAATAGCTTTAAAATGAGGCAAAACCACCATTAAACCTGAGATTTCTAAATTTATTGCTCTACATTTATTAAGCAAAGTTGCTAAATTGGCAAGCAAAACCCCCGCTCTTTCTCCAATTCCTAACATTTCTTCTGTTTGTACTATCTCTCCGATCCTTAGCACATTTTTACCATTTACCTTTGCTTGATTAACTGGAATTTCTCCGCTGTCTATTCCTGCTTTATTTTTGACAATTGCTTTGCCTTCTATAACTCTTTCTACTCCTATTGGCGTGGATTGTTGCGAATTATTTTCCTGCTTAATATTCTCTAAATTTACCTGTATTAAAAATTTTTTATGTACAGCTACAGGATTTTTAGCTAAAGTTACTGCTAATTTTTCCCTATCTACCGTATGAAAAACATCAAATAATTCTAGAGCACTTTTTACTTTGTTGCTTTGTAATTTACCGATAAAATGTAGAGTAAGTTTTGGGTACTTAATTTTTAAAAATTTCCATTTAGGAAGTGCCTCCTGTAGATAATTTTCTGCAAACTCACTAATTCCCAGACTTATTGCCATTTCAATCTCAGCAATACTTCTCCCTTTAGTAACGGCTATAAGTTTAACAGGATTTTGTAGTAAAGGTGGGGACAATAAAGATGTTTGTATTTCATGTAAAGAAGCTTTATAGTTAGAAACACTGGTTTGTAAATAATTTTCTTGAACCTCTTCTTGCACCTTTTCTTGATTTTGTTGATATACTCGTGTAGTTTGGGCAGAATGTATCTTTTCTAAAATAGTAGTATAATTTGATTTAAATTGGGTTAATTCTATAGAATCCAATACCATAATTCTTCCCTAAAATCTCAATCCTAATCCTAGGGCAAACCCTTGATCTAATTTTTCTCTATTGTTAAAATTAACTCTAAAAATAGAAGCATTTACCGATAGGTTTCTACTAACCATATAAGTCATAGCTATTTCATATAAAAAACTACTATTATAATCTTTAAACTCTGAATAAATCTGATTAACCCCTACTGAGAATCCTTTGATACTATACATAAAATTATTCTCAAACCCTTGATAATGACCAAAATAGTTTAATTCTCCGGTAATTATTCCTCCCACATAACTAAATCCGATAAAATCTAAAATCATATTAGCAGAATAGGAACGTAAGCTTCCCATAACACTCTGTCTTAAAATTCCTTGTACTCCATAGCCGAATCCCTGATATTCATCATAAAACATCAGCATTGCATCTAATAATCCATCTTTACTTAAATAAATATCAGAGGAATCTAGAGCTTTGGTATTAAGATTTTTATTATCAAGTAACTTAACTTTAAGACTTTTATCTACATTTCTACTGTAAGACACCCCCAAACCAAGTCGCTTCTGCCATAATTCCTGAAAGAAAGAAACATTAAAACTGGCAGGATCCGAGAAATGAGTACCATTGAGCACAATCGCATTATAGTTTTTTTCAGTTCTTAATAAGCCATAAATACTAGACCCCAACCCCATGTTTCTTCTATTAAAAAAGTAATTTGCAAATTCTTTAGTAGCCAGAGTATTAGCATAACCAAGATATAGAGCACTATCTTTAATTTTTAAATTTAAGTATACTTTCCCATAACCGTATTGTTGCTCTCTTAAGTTATGGATATTATTTTCTTTAAAAGCTCCTACATTTGCAAAAATGTATAGTCTACCGTTTTCTATATCACTAAAATAAGCAACTGAGGCATTAAGATTATTATATAGGTTGTTAAAATTAAGAGTCATTCCCAGAGTAGTATCATAGTTAAAGTTATATTTTATATTATGTTTAGAAGAATTTTTCTGCTGGGGTACACTGTAACCTTTGTTTAAGAGTATGAGATTTAAGGGTATTAAACTTAAAAATATAAAAATACAAAAATATTTAGACATTAGGATTCCAAGTTGTTTGTTTATCTAATTTTCTTTCATACATTTTAAAAAAAGGAAAATAAATAATAGTGGAAATAACTATTAAACATAAAACTATCAAAACACTCCTCACATTTTGAGTAACTAAAAATGCTGCTATGGGAGAAGGAATAGTCCAAGGGACATAGAGAGTAATTTTACCGATAAATCCTAATTTCATACTATACCACGTCACAATAGTATTAAATAAAGGGGCTCCTATAAAAGGGATAAAAAATAACGGGTTATTTACTATAGGAATCCCGAATAATACCGGCTCATTAACATTAAAAATGGAAGGAACAATAGAGATTTGTCCTCTTCTTTTAAGATCAGCATGCCTACTAAAAAGCATTAATATAGCTAATCCAAGAGTTGATCCGGCTCCGCCTAAAAAAACAAAAAATTCAAAAAACCCTAAAGTTACAACCTTAGGAACTCCTTTACCAAATACCATAAACTCGGTATTGGTATACAAATTGGAAATAAGTAGCACATATAAAATCGGTAATAAAAGATTAGTAGCATGAATGCCAACAAACCACAATAAATGTAAGAATATTACAAAAATAATTACAAAAATTAAATTATTAACTAAAGTAGCTAAAGGATATACAATAAAAAAACTAATAAACTTAGCTAAACTTAGATCAAAAATATTAAGAAAAACCAAATTAAGTACTAATAATACTATTAAATTAATAAATAAAGGAACTATAGTCTCTAAAGATTTAGAAATAACAACTGGTAGTGCATCCGGTAATCTTAAAGTAAGTTTATAATTATATAAAAATCTATAAATATGTACTGTAACAAAAGCCACAAAAATTGCTAATAATAAACCGCCATCTCCTAAAAGTTCTGAGAGAATCATAAAAAAATCCGTAACAGTATTAATATTGTTCATTTGCACAAAAGAACCAGTAAACAACATAGAAAAAGCAGACATAATTCCGCAAACTGCAGCATTTAAGTGATAACTCTGAGCTAAATGATAACCTACCCCAAAGGCTGCCCATAGAGAAATCATTCCCATACTAACAAAAGAAGCTTTAACTATTTCAAAATGATAAGTACTAATAAAATTACTATAAACTGCCCAATAAAACCTACTATTAGAATCAGCCAACGGGACATACAAAGCCAAAGCTAAGACAGTACCCAAAATAATAAAAGGGAAAGTATATGCAAAACCTTTACTAACTGCTTGTAAATGTCTACTATGTAAGAGCGATATTAATAATACTCTAATTTTATTTGCAACTTGATACATTTTTCATTTAATTGTTTTATTATTTTGGTTTATATTGTTAGGATATAATTAAATATATAAAAGTGTAATTATAATATAATAAAAAAATGATTAAAAAAAATATAATAGTATTTTTAACAGTATTACTAATAGTATTTAGCCTTATTGTTAAACCAACTCTAAGTAAAGCGTCAGGAATAGATTTTCCTTTTAAAACCGGAGTTAATAAGTATGCTTGGTATGCCAGTTTGCAAAGCATTAGTTTTATGCCACTCTTAAGTGCTGATTCTTTTAGCGGTGTAATTATCACAGATTGGTATTCTGAAAATAACTCTGAACAATATAAAGTAGATATTTATATTTTAGAAAAAAACCTCACCCCCGATACAGTTTCCGTAAAGGTTTTCAAACAGAAAAAAGTTGGCTCTATTTGGATGTCTGAGACAAGAAATACAACATTAGAAAAAAATTTAGAAAACACTATTTTAACCTTAGCAAGAAAGTTATATCGTAAAGAAATAATTCAAAAATAACAATGACTACCAGTAATTATAGTTTTAATGCCATAGAATCTAAATGGCGGAAACTTTGGCAAGAACAAGCTCTTGAACAAGCCAAAAATAAAGCTGGTAATAATTTTGTACTTCCTAAATATTACGTCTTAGAAATGTTTCCTTATCCTTCCGGAAACATTCATATGGGACATATTAGAAATTATACTTTAGGTGACGTTTTAGCTAGATATAAAAAATCTAAAGGATTTAATGTTTTACATCCTATGGGTTGGGATGCTTTTGGATTACCAGCAGAAAATGCTGCTAAAGAGCATAATATTCATCCGAGTACTTGGACTTTACAAAATATTGAAAATATGAAAAAACAATTTCACTTGATCAGTTTAGATTTAGATTGGTCTAGGGAAATTAATACTTGTTCTCCTGATTATTATCAACATGAACAAGAAATTTTTATTGAATTCTACAAACACGGCTTAGCATATCGCAAAAATACTATGGTTAATTTTGACCCTGTGGAACAAACTGTGTTGGCAAACGAACAAGTAATTGAAGGTAAAGGTTGGCGATCTGGTGCTACTATTGAACAAAAAGAACTAGAACAATGGTATTTAAAAATTACCGACTTTGCCGAAGAGCTATTACAAGATTTAACTATCTTAGAAGATAAATGGCCTGATAAAGTTATTCAAATGCAACAAAATTGGATTTCTAAATCACTAGGTCTAAATATTAGTTTTAAAATTAATAATTATTCTAACAACTCTTTAAATCAAACACCCTTAACAACAGAAAATTTAGAGGTTAAGAATTTAAAAATAGCTACCTCTATTATAGAATACATAGAGATATTCACCACCCGTCCTGATACAATTTTCGGAGTAGCTTTTATAGCTCTCTCAATTCATCATCCGCTTACCAAAGCACTTGCTAAAAATAATCCTGTATTACAACAATTTATTAAAAAATGTGAAACTTTAGGTACTTCTCTTGAAGCAATAGAAAAAGCAGAAAAAGAAGGATTTAATACTAATTTAACAGTTAAACACCCTTTACTGGAAAAAAATCTTCCAATTTTTGTAGCTAATTTTGTATTAGAAAGCTACGGCTTAGGAGCTGTTTTTGGTTGCCCAGCTCATGATGTCAGAGATTTTGCTTTTGCTAAAAAATATAACTTAGAAATTATCACAGTTATCGCTCCGACATTCAATATCAAGACTAGCTCTAAAACTACTAACCCTACTTTGGATAACACCCATAAAAACTTTACTTCTCAACTAACAGAAGAACTATTTAGTTTATCTGATATGAGTTCCATTAATTTACAATCTCCTAACTCGGAAACAATTCCAAATTCTAAAATTCCAAATGCTCACTTTACAGTAACTAATGAACCCTATACTAAACCCGGTATTTTAATTAATTCTCACGAGTTCAACGGCTTAAGTAATTTAGATGCCTTCCATAAAATAAGCAATCTTTTAGAAGAACAAGGCATTGCTAAACCATCAGTTAATTATAAATTGAAAGATTGGGGTATTTCTAGACAAAGATATTGGGGGGCTCCAATTCCTATAATTTATTGTAAGCATTGTGGCACAGTACCGGAAAAAAAAGAAAACCTTCCGGTTACTCTACCTCTAGATATAGATTTAAACACAATCGGTAATCCTTTAGAAGCCCACCCTACTTGGAAATATACTACCTGTCCATTATGCTCTAAAGAAGCCTTAAGAGAAACCGATACTTTTGATACTTTCTTTGAATCTTCTTGGTATTTTTTTAGATTTGCCTCTCAACCTGCAATCACTCCCTTTAAAAAAGATGAAATTAACTATTGGTTACCAGTTGATAAATATATTGGTGGCATTGAACATGCTGTTATGCATCTCTTATATTCAAGATTTTTTACCAAAGCTTTAGTGAAAATAGGCTATTTAGATAACTCTCTCAAAGAACCCTTTGCTTCACTAATGACTCAAGGCATGGTTTGTCATACTACCTATAAGGATTCTTTAGGTAAGTGGGTCTTTCCTGAAAATATTGTTGAAAGCTCAGACGGTACTCTTATTAATAAAAAAAACTCACTTAAGGTTACAGCTGGTAAATCTGAAAAAATGAGTAAATCTAAAAAGAATATTGTTGATCCTGAAGAGATGTGCAAAATTTACGGTGCTGATACGATTCGCATCTTTATTTTATCAGATAGCCCCCCTGAGAAAAATCTCGAATGGACAGATGAAGGTATTGAGGGTGTCTTTAAATTTATTAATCGTCTTTGGTTTTTAGCCACTAAGCTTAAACTTATTTCTACAGCTATTTTTAACCCTGTAGAGTTAGATTCTCTTAATAAAAAGCTTTATATTCTTACTAATCAGTGTATTGTTAATTTAGAAAAATATATAGAGAGTTTCCACCTTAATAAAGCTTTGGCTGTTATTAGAGAATTAGTTAATTTAATTGAATATACTAAAAATAAAACTCCTAATTCAGCTGTATTAAAATACTCCTTTACTATAGTTATACAACTACTACATTTTTTTGCCCCACATGTTACAGAAGAAATTTGGCAACAATTCGGAAATAAAAATTTCTTGGTAAATAATACTTATCCTACTTATAATAAAGATTTTTTAAACTTAGATACTATTAAAATAGCCGTACAAATTTTAGGAAAAACCAGAGATCTCTTAGAGGTAAATCCAGATATTACAAAAGAAGAGTTATTAGTTATGATTAATAGTACTAAAACCTTAGCAAAATATCTTGTGAATCATGAAATTAAAAAAGTTATTTATGTACCAAAAAAAATTATCAATATCCTTATTTAAATATTTATTACTACTACTTTATTTAATTATTGTTTCTTGTTCTTTAAAACCTATTTCTAAAGAATATGTTAACTATAGAAATCTAATCTATGTAGAAACTATACCTAATTATTATGGTATGCTAATTAAAAATGAACTTACTAAATACCTTCCTTCTACTTATAATTCTAGCAGTATTAATTATATTTTAAGAGTATATCCTGAGTATAATAAAGACTTAATTCTCAGTGATAATACGGGTTTTAGTACTAGGAGGTCTATAACTATTGCTGGGAAGTGGGAAATATTTGATAAAACTACTAATACTATTATAATTAGTAGTAATTTACACTTAATTTCTTATTATGTAACAGGGTATACTGGACAAAAAACTGCTGAAAATGAAAAAGAAGAAATGTATAACGTAGCAAAAATTTTAGCCCAAGATATTTATTATAAAGCAATTTTATTTCTAGAAAACAGATATATCAACAATGAAAATAAATCCATCACAAATTAAGAGTTTTCTTAATAATTTAGCTAATAACTCAGAACTTAAAGGATTACTCATTTATGGTGCTGATAAGGGATTAGTTAGAGAACACATTAAATTTGCTAAACATAAGTATTTACTTGCAGAAATTACAAAAAATTCTGAAGAAAAGCTTAACTCTAACTTTTTACAACAAACAGATATTAATGCTACTGATTTAAAAAAAGAACCTTATAAATTATTTGAAGCTGCTTTTTCTATTTCTCTATTAGGAGATTTTAAAAAAGTAGTACTTATCCGCGAAACTAACGATTTTCTTACTCAACTCCTTGAAAAATATTTTCTTAAAGCCGATTCTCAAACCTTAGTTATTATTGAGGCAGCTGAGTTACCTCCTAGTTCAAGTTTACGTTTATGGGCTGAGAAATCCAGAGTTGTTGCAACAATTCCCTGTTATTTAGATGACTTAAATTCTTTAAAAAATCTGATTAACTCTCTCTTAGCTAAAAATAAATTTAGCATTAGCAGTTCTTCACTAAATTATATGGTAAATAATTTAGGAGCTGATCGCGGTGTAACACTCTCAGAATTAAATAAACTTATGTTGTATAAACATGGTAGTTCACAAATTGAATTAATTGACGTTGAAAAAATTTTAGAAGACAGCGGAGTAATTAGCTTTGATAAAATAGTTTATGCTGTTTTTTCCGGAGAATTAGAACTTTTATTTTTACATTTACAACGCTCTAGTAATGATTTAAGCCCAATAACTTTAATTAGAAGTTTAATCTCACATATTAATAAGCTGTTTTATGTTAAAACTGCATTGCTACAAAATAAAGACCTTAATCTCACTCTAAAAAGTCTTAAACCTCCTGTATTTTTTACTTTTATTGATGCTTTTAAGAAACAAGTACATCATTTTAGTCTAACAAAAATGACTCAACTATTAGAAAAACTTAATCAAGCAGAAATTAATGCTAAGTTACACCCTAATATTGCTCAAACTATTACTGAAAATATTGCTATAAATATTTGCTTAAATTGTAAAAAATAATTTATAATTAGTTATTTATTGCAACATTATATTTTATTAGGATCTTTCTTTATGAAAAAAAAATTATTAGTAACATTATTACTATTGTTAGTGGCTTGTACCACAGTAAAACCTAAAAAATCTACTTTAATGACTCAAAATAAAACTGTTAATAATTTAACTCCGGCAGAAGAACAAGAATTATTTATTAAACAAACAGAACTAAAAAATTTACAAACCTCTTTAGAAGAACAATTAGTATTTTTAAATAATCAAGAACAAGAATTAGCAAAACAAGAATTAGTCCTAAATCAAAGAACTAAGAAAATTAAAGAAATAACTCTAATTTTAACCGTAATTCAAGAAAATTTGAAAACTATTCAAAATAGTTTTCAAACAATTACTACTAAATAAAGAATTTAATTTTATTATTACTAAAAAAATCTCGTATGGGAAGTTTTTCAAAAATGTTACACGTGTAACATTTTTGAAAATACTATTGAACCTACTCAGTAATAATTTTTTTGTTTAATTTTTGTAAGAAATTAAGATTACTATACCTAATTTTAATCTCCCCAGCACCGCTTTTTCTAGTAGCATAAGTAATTGTAAACTCTGATAATTTATTAGAGATTTCTTGTTGAATAATTTTAGCATATAAAACCATACTATGTTCCGCCGTTAGTTTTTCCTGTTCTGAAAAATCTTTGTTAAAATTTTCCTCAGCTAAAGCTTTTTCAAATTTTCTATCAAATTCATAACTATTAGAATCATTATTTATAGTAACATCAGTTTTATTTTTATATTCTTTTATTAATTCTTCAGTTTGCCTAACATTAAGCTTAAATTTAATTATTTGCTCTGCTAAATATTCAATATCACTCTCTGCTAAAGATAAAACCTTAGCTTGTCCTACACTAAGCTTTCCTTTATCTAACATAGTTTGTACAGATAGTGGTAGGGTTAATAATTTTAAATAAGTAGTAATATAAACTCTACTTTTACCTAATATATTAGATAAACTTTCATGAGTATGTTTATAATCATCTATTAATTTCTTAAAAGCTCTTGCTTCTTCTAGAGGATTTAAAGCCCTTCGGTGTAAATTTTCTATTAAAGCAATTTCTAAAACGTCTAAATCGCTATACTCTAATAATATAATTGCCGGAATTTCTGTTAACTTTGCCTGTTTAGCGGCTCGCCATCTTCTTTCTCCAGCAACTATTTCATACCGATTTTCACCGGTATCTCTTAGACTAGTTAATTTTCTTACTAGAATAGGTTGTAAAACCCCTTTTTGTGAAATAGAAAGACTTAATTCTCTTAAACTTTCCGAATTAAAATCTTCCCTTGGTTGCAACTTTCCAGCTACAATTTTGTTTAATGGTATTGCATGAATATCTAGCTTATGCTTCTTTAATTCATCTGAATTCTCTTCAGATTCTCCTAATAAAGCAGCTAAACCTCTACCTAATGCAACCGGTTTTTTAGCAGATTGTGCTTGTAATTCTGGAGTTTTTTTAGCTTTTATACTTTTAACCTTTTCCGAAATAATATTTTGCTTTTCACTAATTTGGTTATTTTGCTGCTTATGTTTAGCTTTATTTAAAAAATCATTTAATTTATCCTTTTGATTATCCATTTTGCACCTCCTTAGTTTGTATATCTTCTTGGGAAATAACCTCAGTAGCTAGATTTATATAAGCTTTTGAGCCAATACAGTGAGAGTCATATACTATTACTGGATAACCATGGGATGGAGCCTCCGAAATTTTAATATTTCTAGGAATTACCGTTTTATACACTAAGTTAGTATAATGCTTACGGACATCTAAATCTACTAATTTAGATAAGTTATTTCTATTATCAAACATAGTTAACACAATTCCTCTAATCTTTAAAATAGGGTTACTAGATTTTTTAATAATAGCAATAGTCTTAATTAAGTGACTTAATCCTTCTAAGGCAAAATATTCACATTGTAGCGGAATTAATACTTCTTTAGCTGCCACTAATGCATTAATCGTTAAAATTCCCAAAGAAGGGGGACAATCTATTAAAATATAATCATAACTAGTTAATATAGGTTCTAGAGCTTTTTTTAAATACTGTTCTTTATTTTCAAAGTTAGCTAGTTCTATTTCTATACCTGATAAATCCATAGTAGTAGGAATTATATATAAATTAGGAATATTAGAAGTTAGAATCACCTCGTTGATAGTATTTTTTCCGATTAATAAATCATAAACTGTGTATTTTAAAGTAGTAGCATTAACCCCCAAGCCAGTAGTAGCATTGCCTTGAGGATCTAAATCTATTACTAAAATTTTCTTATCCATTACACATAAAGCAGTGGCTAAATTCATAGTAGTTGTAGTTTTACCTACTCCGCCCTTTTGATTAACAATAGCAATAATAGCTGATGTTTTATGCTTAGATATTTGAGATGGTGATTGAATATTCATTTAATCCTCTTAATTATTAATATTTTTCCGCTCTCAGAAAATAAATTTGGTTTAATTTCATAACTATAGTAGGAATTTAATAATTCTTTAGCGTTAGTTAATTCTTCTTGATAGCTTTTTCCTTTTAGTAAAATTGCCATTCCGCCGATTTTTAATAAAGGTTTAATATACAACAATAACAAGTTTAATTTGCATAAAGCTCTTGATACAATAAAGTCTGCCTTATTTTTAGTACTACTTAACTCGATTCTCTCATTAATAATTTCTACATTCTCTAATTTTAACAGATGTTTTATCTCTGTTAAAAACATGGCTTTTTTAGTAATTGATTCAAATAAAAAAAATCTATTTTGAGATACTATTATAGCTAAAACTATACCAGGTAAGCCAGCACCACTACCAAAATCAAAGATTTTTTTATTTTGAAGATCTATATAATTTACTAATTGCAAACAATCTAAGATATGTCTTTCCCAGATATCTCCCACAGAGTTATTGCTAATTAAATTCATTTTTTTTTGCCAAATTTTAATAAACTCTACATATCTACTTAAAGTTTTTATTTGTTGCTTAGTTAATGCAAAATCTTGAAGTTTTATCTTTACCATATTATTTAAATCATTACTTGAGGTGCTCACATCTAATATCCTATTTAGCATGTTTTTGCCTTTTTAAATACGCTAAAATAGCAATTATTGAAGAAGGTGTGGCTCCTCTAATCCTTAGTGCTGCTCCGACATTTTGCGGTTGAATTTTAGTATATTTTTCCATAAGCTCTTTGGATAATCCTGGAATTTCCTGATAATTAAGATTTTGAGGTATTTTGATTTTTTCATCATTACTAAAAATACTTACTTCATCTTGTAGTTTTTTGATATAATAAGAATATTTACTATCAATTTGTACAATTTCTAAAACTTTATTATCTATGGTTGCTAAATTTGACCAAATTTTCTTAAGAGATTGGATGGTAATATTTGGATAACTTAATAATTCAAAAGCATTACGCTTGATTCCGTCTTTATTGAGGATAATTTCATACTTTGCTAATTTATTAGGAGAAATTATTAGAGAGGTTAAAAGCTTAATTGCATCTTGTATTGCTTGTTTTTTTGCTAAGAACTGTTTTAGCCTTTTTTGAGAAATTAAACCAACCTTTGAAGCTTTATCAGTTAATCTTTGATCAGCATTATCGCTTCTTAATAAAATTCGATATTCAGAACGCGAAGTAAACATGCGGTAAGGTTCGCTCACCCCTTGGTGAATTAAATCATCTACCATCACCCCAATATATGCTTCAGAGCGATTTATTTCTAAGTTTTGCTGACTCCCTAAAGCAACTAAGGCAGCGTTAGCTCCAGCAATTAAACCCTGCCCTGCAGCCTCTTCATATCCGGTAGTTCCATTAATTTGTCCGGCTAAAAATAAGCCTTTAAATTTCTTTACCTCTAAAGTATTACTTAACTCTTGAGGATTAATATAATCATATTCTATAGCATAACCATATCTAAAAATTTCTACATTTTCCAAACCCTTGATACTTCTTAAAAAAGCCTGTTGTATCTCTTCAGGAAGAGAAGTAGAAATACCACTAGGATAAATAACTTCACTAGTTAACCCCTCTGGCTCTAAAAAAATCTGATGATTCTCTTTATCAGCAAATCTGGTAACTTTATCTTCAATTGATGGACAATACCTAGGACCAATCCCGCTAATTTGCCCGCTATACATAGCTGATTGCTGAATATTATCTATGATAATTCTATGTGTTAAGGGATTCGTTTCGGTAATATAACAACTAATTTGCGGTAGAGTAATTCTATCAGTTAAGTAAGAAAACGGCTCAGGAACATGATCTCCTTCTTGTTTTTCTAAAATATCAAAATTAATGGTTTTAGTGTTTAATCGAGCTGGAGTTCCGGTTTTTAATCTCCCCATATCTAATTTTAAACCATATAAATAATCTCCTAATGCCGTTGCCGGTTTTTCATTATAGCGTCCTGCTTTATGAGTAATTTTGCCAACATGAATAACTCCGTTTAAAAAAGTACCTGTGGTTATTACCACTGCTTTGGCTACTAGTTTAGTAGTATTCTTTAAAACAACTCCCGTAATTGTTGATTGAGTTCTAAGTAAACTCACAACTTCAGCTTCTAAAATAGTAAGATTTTGATATTGCTCTAATGTTACACGTGTAACATTTTTATATAATTCTCTATCTGCCTGTGCCCTAGGACCTTGTACTGCAGGACCTTTACTTTTATTCAGTAGTTTAAAATGAATTCCTGAATTATCAATAATCTTTGCCATTAATCCGTCTAATGCATCTACTTCTTTAACAATATGCCCCTTCCCTAAACCCCCTATGGAGGGATTACAAGATAATTCTCCAATATTATTTAAAGATAGGGTAATTAGTAAAGTATTTGCTCCTATACGGGCTGAAGCAGCAGCCGCTTCAATTCCGGCATGACCTGCTCCTATTACAATAACATCATATAATAGTTTTATCATTTTATCCTATTAAAAACAATTGTTACACGTGTAACATTTTTAAATTAGTTATTTATTTTAGAATATATTATAACATAACAATTATAATATCACATCATAGATTATATTAGTTTTAATTTTTTAGAATTTATATTTGCTTATTCTCATAAAGAGATTGAAATTTACCTATAGAATAAACTCCTTTTAGGTTATCTCCTAGTTGATCTTTTAACCCTTGCAAAGCTCTAAGTTTATAACTACCATCAATTACAATAATAGTATCTATCTTATACTTTTTTTTGGTAACTATCCCTTGACAACAAGTAGATAATTTTGTATAATGTCTTTAAGAAAAGGATATATTATGAAAAAAGATAAATTTACTTTAAAGCAATTTAACAACTTCTTTCCAATTGATGATAGTTGTTTAGAGTATATATTTAAAGCACAAACTAAAGATAAAGAGACGTATAATAATTGTAATAGTAAATTTTCATATTATAAAATAACAGATAGAAAATGTTATGCATGTGCTAATTGTGGATATCAAACACATCCTTTAGCTAACACTATATTTCATAAGTCATATACTCTATTAATAGATTGGTTTTACTGTATTTATCTTTTTTCAGTATCTAAAAATGGGGTTAGCGGTAAAGAGATAGAGAGAGATATAGGTTGTACTTATAAAATAGCATGGAGAATAGCAAATAGAATAAGAAGTTTACTAACAGACGATAATAGTAATTTGCTTGGTAATATAGTTAAAATAGATGAGACTTAGGTTGGTGGTAAAGAAGGCAATAAACATTATGATAAAAAAACTCCTAATGCACAGGGTAGAAGTATAAAAGCTAAAATACCAGTAATAGAAGTAGTTAAAAGAGATGGCAATGTAAAAGCTAGTGTAGCAACAAATACAAACATTAACGCAGTAAGAAATTTTGTTAAAGATAATATTGAAATAGAGAGTGTATTAAATACAGATGAGTATAGAAGTTATAATGGTATATCTAAACTAGGTTATACACACAATAGAGTAAATCATGATTTTAAAGAGTATGTAAATGGTAAAATGCATACTAATACAATAGAAGGATTTTGGGGTCATTTTGGGGTCAATTAAAAAGAAGTATAAATAGTACTTATCATATGGTAAGCCCTAAATATTTACAAAGCTATGTAAATGAGTTTAGTTTTAGATATAACCATAGGAATAATACTAAACCTAATTTTTTAAATATTATTCCTTTAGTTTAATTGCCTTATCAAGTAGATTAAAAAACTCACTTGATAGTTCTTCTTTCTTATTATTGTCCCATATAGAGTTTTTTAATTTATTTACTTCATTGATTTTTCGATTAATTTCATTTTCTTTAAACTTTATTATTTTTAAAATATTTTTCTTTGAATTTATAATGCTTATTTGCTCATCCTTGCTAGGTATTGGTATAATTAATTGTTTTATTTCCCTTCCAGCTCTCATGTTTTTTATTCCAGTTCCTAAAGACTTGGTTAGTATTTCGTTTTGAAAATTATCGCTTTCAAAAACTATTTTTAAAAATTCTGGTAAAAGTAATTTACTGTTTTTAATTCTTAATCTCATTAAAACATAATTAATTATACCTTTTTCAAATTTATTAGGAACAATACCTACTTTACCTAAAGTTCCAGCACATGTCATTAAAATATCGTTTTCTTTTATTTCAAACTTTTTTAACTCTGTAAACTTTTCTTCTGTTAAATAATATTTGCCTAGTGTAAAATCTTTATTAATAATATTACCTTATTCATATAATTTATACCACTTATCTACACAAACACTCTTTTTTATGCTACTACCAAATGGACATCTTAATAAATCAATTACATCATCTAATTTCACTAATGAGTATTTTGATTTATATTTATAGTTTATATATTTATTAAAAATTAGATTAAACGAATTATCCCTAATGTCATTAAAACTAACTTTATTAAATACTAAGTTGCCGACATTTGTAATATTTGTATTTCTATTAAAATCAACATAATCAATGAACATTAAGTGTAAACCCATCACTTTTTATGTCAATAAATAAAACATTATTTGTAGTTTTTTCATGACAATCAGTAAAATATAATATATTTGTTTTAGCATTTGTATATGGTAAAAAAACTCCTTGTGGTAACGATACATTGGCTTTTAAATTTGCATTTTTTAATAAAAATTTTCTAATACTTTTATATTTATTATCTCTTCCTGGAACAACTAATGCCATTTTACCACCTTTTTTAACAGCTTTTAAGAATGTAGAACACACTCTCCATCTGCTTGGTCTTTAGCTAAGTTATTATAGTATAAACTTGAAAATTCAGTATTTTGAGAAAACGGCATATTTGTTATAACTATATCATATTTACCATCTATTGTATTTGCTAAACTATCTATTTGCTGTACCCCACTATGACCATCGCCATGAAGTATCATATTCATTTTAGCAAGTCTATTGTTTGTAGTTATCTCACCACCATATAAAGTATCTTCTTTTAACAATTTTTTATCAGTCTCATTATCTATAATAGTATTCTCTTTTATATGATTAAAAGCCTCTGTCAAAAACCCTCCAGTACCACAAAAAGGGGCGTATACTTTTTCTTTAAACTTTGGATTTACCATATTTATAATTGTTTTAGTAATATGTCTTAGTGTAAAATACTCTCCTAGGTCATTATCTGTAGTAGTAGCTTGTTTTAGAAAGTATTCAAATGCATCACCTTTGATATCTGTATCAATAGTAGATAAATAAAGTTTATCAAGTTTAACTATCATATCTCTTAATGTGTTAGGATTAGTTATTAAACTATTAGCATAAACACCAGAGCCGTACTTGTTATCTATCTCTTTTAGTGAAGTATTAAAAGTAGATATAAGCATTTCATTATCTGTATTTTTAAGATTATTCCATATATTATCATGCTTATTTTCAGTATAGAGTTTTAAAAAAAACATATTAGCAAATTCACTTAGTCTCTCAATACCAGCTCTTAATCCTTCTGCTCTTAACTTATTATTTAAATTCTTAAAGATATTTATAAGCTCATGTCTTGATAATATAACTTCTTTAGGTATAGTATATATAGTATTGGTATTTTCAGTTAAAAACTTTAAAACTTCTTGCTGTTTAATAAGTTCATTTACTTCATTTTCATTTATATATAGTGGTTTATTTGTATGTAAATGTCGTGTTTCACAATAGCTATTATTCATAGCAAATATAAGGGGTGCATTTAAAAGTCCTGCATATTCCATTACTTGATCTAGTGCTTTATCTAAATTAGTACCACCTGATTTTGCTTCAATAATTCCAACTGGTACTTTACCATTCATTAAAACATAATCAGGTCTTAGATTGGATTTTTTAATTTTGAATTATCTATTATTCTATTGATATCACTTTCAAAATAAACATTTTTATTTTGAAAGTGATATCAAGTATCCAGCCCTTATTAGTTAAATTACTATCAATAATATATCGTGTGTCTTGTTTTATCATAATAGTATAATCATGCAATTATGATACAAAATTATCTACTTGTTGTCAAGGGATAGTTACTTTTTTTTAATGTTAGAAACCATATAAGGATATTTTTCATCAGTAGATCCGGAAATTTGTTGCTATCTACTTTCTATAATTAAAGAATTAGGATGTTTTTTAGGATGGTAAATAATAAAATCACAATGAGTTTTAGTATTATAAATACTTGTTCCCATTAAAAATCTTCTAGTATAAATAGGTTGTTCCAAACGTTTTAAAGTTATAAAATTTTTTCTATCACAATTCTCATGTCCTAAGAATTTTAATTTAGATTCTATAAAAAGCTCTAATTGATTAGCAGAATTATTTTTTTCTTCCATATTTCGTTCTTTAAGCATAATTTCTTATTAAAACCTCACTTACGGAATTTCTTTGATTAGATTTACTATTAACAATTCGCGGATCTTTAATAACTTCTATATTAAAAATATCATATAAGTGTATTATAAAATCTGTATTAAAATTAGACAACATAAATTTTATATCTTTTTTATCTAATTTTTTACAATAATTAAAAAGCTTTACTTGATCACGTTCCATAAAATTATCTTTATCATATTTAGTAAAAAAGCCATCATCAATAGCATGATAAGGAGGATCCATGTAAACAAAATCATTCTCTTTAGGTAGAATTTTTTCAAAAGAATTCCATTTTACTTTTAATTTTATATTTTGCATATACTTATTACAAGCCCAAATCGTTTCTTCATCTACTATTAAAGGATTTTCTTACTTACCCATAGGTACGTTAAAATTACCGTTATTATTCACCCTGTATAAACCATTAAAACAAGTTTTATTTAAGTAAATAAATCTAGAGGCTCTTTCTATAGAATCATCACTCTCAAATTTTTTTCTAATTTGATAATAATACGCTTAACTATGTTTATTTTTATACTTATGTAAACTCTTAATTAATTGTTTAGGATGATTCTTAATAATCTGATAACAAATTACTAGATCTACATTTATATCGCTGATTACAGCTCTTTTCGAATTTAAATAAAAAAAGAGAGCTCCACCTCCAACAAAAGGTTCATAATAAGTATAATAATTTTTCAGCATTCTTCTGGCAATCTCACTTAATATTGACCTTTTACCACCTACCCATTTTATAAAAGGCTTTACTAAATTCACGTAATTATTTCCAATATTGTTAAATATATGACAGTAATATTTATTTAAGAATTCAAATTAAAGCACTACTTAGTT
>NZ_DBKDTU010000117.1:0-10753 GCF_055505085.1 Candidatus Hepatincolaceae symbiont of Strigamia maritima | reverse complement strand
AAAGTATAATCAATAATAAAATAAAGGAAATAATATGGAAGCACTTAGAACCAATCTAGAATCAATAGAAGTAATTTTTCAAAAACATTATATTATTCCAGATTACCAAAGACCTTATAGTTGGGAAGAAGAACAATGTGAGCAATTATGGAATGATATTTATGATGCCTATCAAGAATATAAAAATAACATAAATAATCAATCTTATTATTTTTTAGGTAATATTGTTATATATCCCCATGAAAAACTTGGAGATAAGTATTTCAATGTTGTAGACGGACAACAAAGGCTTACATCTTTATCGCTACTAATTCGAGCTTTATTTGAAAAGAATAGAAGTTTTAAAAAATTGCAAAATCTTTTATTTGCACCAAGCCAAAAAGATCTTTCAGTGATGGATTATAAAACGCAGAAAATAAAAACATTTATTGATAAAGACAATGAAAGTTTTACAAATATAATAAGTTTAGATGAAGTCCCTGAAAAATCAAAAAATAAAAGCAAATATACTAATAACTTCTATGTTTTTTCTAATAAAATAGAGCAATATTTAAAAGGTGCTAATGCTAATGAATTTGATAATTTTATTACTTATATTATTGAAAAAGTAAAACTACTTTCTATTCAGTGCAATAACTTTGATAGTGCTTTAAATATTTTTGAAACTCTTAACAATAGAGGATTACCTCTTACTGAAAATGATATATTCAAAGCTACTCTTTATAAAAAAGCTACAAATAAGAATGAGTTTTTAACTAATTGGCAAGAATTAATAGAGTTTGAAAATAAAGAGTTTAATTATCCTAGTATGTTTTATAACTATATGTATTATATTAGAGCAGAAAATAATACTACTAATAGCCTCATTTCATTGCGTAAATTTTTCACTAAAAATAACACTGAATACTTTAATGATTATGAAAAAACTATTAATTACCTGAACAAATTTAAACAAGCACATGAATTTTTGCAGAAATTAGATGGTAAAAATAGGAATTTAATTGAATGTTTAAAAAATTACCCTAATAATAAGCCCTTTGAACCTATTTATATATTTTTAATTGAACACTTAAAAATAGAAAAGAATGAAACTTTGTTATCAGCTGTAAATCAAGATAAATTTAGCCTATTACTAAAACAAATGGTTAGATATAGTTATATAAAAGGTTTAGTATATAATAGTGTTAATAGTATTAAAAATGATATTTATAAAATTAATATAGATGTACGCCATAATAATGATTACATTAATACCATTAAAAACAGTATAGAAAAAGAAGAAATAGAAAAATCTATTGCTGAAATTCAAAAAAGCAATTTAAGAAAATATAATAAAGGTATAGTGATCTTAAACTCTACATTACACCATAATCAAAAAATATCATTAGATGAAAAGGATCAAATAGAAATAGAACATATTTTACCTAAAAAATATTACAATAATCAAGACGGGTTTATTAAAGATGAATATAGTGAAAATATTAATAGATTAGGAAATTTAGTTACTCTTGAAAAGAAACTAAATATTAAGGCTAACAATTTATCTTTTAATGATAAAAAAAGCTTTTACAATAAATCTTTCTCAGAAGAATGTAAATCTTTATGTCATATAGATAATTGGAATAAAAAAACTATTGATAAGAGGGAAGCAGCAATAATAAAAACACTATCAGAATTTTTTAATGATTAATTATCTATTATAAGATGTAAACTATAATAAACGCACTTCACATCTTATTAATATAATTATAAAAATCATTTTTCATACAATTATTTTTATTTTTTAAAGCTTCTTTGTCTGCATTCCAATTTTTTTAGATCATTTATATTCATAATAGATTCACTATATTTTAAATCATTTCTTTAATTGCAGTTTCCATAGATTTTCTTACAGGGTCTGTACTTAGTTTTGAATAAACTTCTGTTGCCTTGCTTGATTTATGCCCTAAGGACTTCCCAATTACAAGTAAACTAGAGCCTGTAATAGCTTGATAGCTTCCTAAAGTTCTTCTTAAATCATGGAGCCTTACATCTTTTAAATTAGCATTTTTTAGTATTTTATTCCATGTTTTTTTAGGATCTTGCAAATACCCATATTTACTATTTTTAGATGGGAATACATATTTACTTGTATTTTCTTGCTTACATTCATTTAATATATCAATAGCTTCTTTAACTAGAGGTATTATTAAATTCTCTCCATTTTTACTATCTTTTATATGCCATTCTTGAGTGTTAAAATTTATATCTTCCCACTTCATAGAAAGAACATTACTTTTTCTTGCACCTGTAAAAAGAGAGAGATAAATATAGTTTCTTATTAACTTATTCTCTTCTATTGCTAATGCTTGTAATAAATTTTTAAGCTCATCTTTTTGTAAAAATCTATCCCTTTGTTTTTCTTTAAATTTCTTTATTCCTAAACTTGGATTAGATCCTTTAAAAGCCCATTCTATTGCTTTGTTATAAATAGCTCTTATTCTTTCTAATCATCTATTAGCTTGATAAAGTTCGTTTTCTTTGTAAATTTTATCATGCAATTCTTTCATTTCTTGCTTTGTAATACTAGATATCTTTTTATTAAACCAAGATGATAAAAACTTATTTACCTCTCTTTCATCATAAATCCAAGACTTTTTATGAAGCTTACTATATCTTTCCATATATTTATTAAATAGCTCCTTAAAAGCAATCTCTGGTTTTAAATTTTTAGCTTTTTCATTGGGATTTTCACCCTTAAATAAATCATTTTTAAATTCTGCTACTTTGCTTCTTGCTTGCTCTACAGATATATCAAATAAAGACCCTATTTTAAATCTTTGAGGTTTTCCATTTACTTTTTTATAAAAATAAAATGTTTTAGATCCCTTTTCATAGACAATTAAGCACAAGCCTTTTTCTTTTGTATCATAATAAGAAATGCTTCCTTTGTTTGGAAGAGGAATATTTTTTAATTTTGTTTTAGTAAAATTAAAGTGTTTATCAGTCATTTGTATATTTTATTCTGCTACTATTCTGCTACTTTTTTAACAAATTTTAATAAAAATATGTTAATTTTTATAAATAGATAATACTACAAAAGTCTTGATTAGTAAAGATTTAAGAATATAAATCAATATTGGTAAATACATAGAACATGTGGTTTATAACCTGAAGGTTGTTGGTTTAAATCCAACCCCCGCAACCATTTCCTAAACAAACCCTTTCTTTTTCCTAAACCTAATCCAAACTTGTATCACTCCTCTAGTCAACAACACTGTATCAACATAATAATCCTCATAATTATTAAATCTCAAGCATTTTTTCACCATCCTCAATAAGTAATTATCATAAACTGTTAAAAAATCTTAACTAAAACTTCTATAGTTTATTATCACGTCATAACACCTTTATCAGTAACTCCTATTCTGCATATTGTATAGCTATGCTAAAGCACAAATGCTTTCCTAGTCTCACATGTTTTCACCACTGTATTTTTTTACAAAAGTCTTTAGCAAAGATAGTATCTCATTATCTAAATTTAACAGTAGTAGTCAGTGTTATTTTATCAATATATAGATTTTTATTTGATTACTTAAGGTAGTTTTGTAGGGAATAATCCGGAAAGTTTATTATCTTAGAAAATACCAAAAAATAAGCTTGATATAAGATAGTAATCTGTCATACTATCAAATTACAGTAAAATTTCTTGAGGAGGCAAGTAACATGAACTTAGGTATGGACTTAGGGACTTTTCTACCCTTGGTTGGTATTCCGGTTATTATTATTGGTTTTATTTTGCATTTTAATCCGCTATTAGTTGTGGTTAGTTCCGGAATTGTTACGGGGTTTGCGGTTGGTATGGATCTTAATCTTTTACTTGAAACCTTTGGTGAAAAATTTCTTAATAGTCGCCAACTTGCAGTTTTTATTTTAATTTTACCGGTAATTGGTTTGTTAGAACGTTATGGTCTTAAAGAACGTGCCCAAATGTGGGTTGCAGGAATATCAGGGGCAACAACTGCTCGTATTTTAATTATTTATTTTACGGTACGTGAGATTACAGCAGCGTTAGGATTAATTAGTTTAGGAGGGCAAGCCCAAACTGTACGTCCATTACTGGCACCTATGGCTGAAGGAGCAGCCCAAAATAAATACGGAAAATTACCGGATTTTATTAAAGATAAAATTCGTGCTCATGCAGCTGCCTGTGATAATGTTGCAGTGTTTTTCGGTGAGGATATCTTCATTGCTTTTGGAGCTGTTTTATTAATGGATGCTTTTTTAAAAGAAAACGGCATCAGTGGTATTGAGCCTTTACATATAGGTTTATGGGCAATCCCTACTGCAATTGTTGCCTTTATTATCCACAATATCCGTTTATTTATTTTTATGGAGAAACAAATTCAAAAAAATATTGCAGTTTTTCAGGTACAAACTAAGATAGAAGGAGAATAATCATGAATTCTCAAGCAACAACTAATTTTATTAATATTGAGAGTATTTATTACTTAATTGGGTTAGTAGTATTAATATTAGTTGTTCAAAGCCTTAGAGATAGAAATAATCCGAAGCGCTTTACCACGGCTTTATTTTGGTTTTTATTTAGTGCTACCTTTCTTTTTGCAGATAGTAGTATAATTTTCTTGGGGAAAGTCTTAACTTACAAAATTATCGGAGTTTTAGTAATTATTATGGCATTATTAGCAGGAACTAAACAATTAGCAATGGGTAGATACCAGCAAACTTCCGAGGAGGAGAGAACTAAATCTGCTAAGAAATTAGGTGGTAAAATCTTTCTACCAGCTCTACTAATTCCTCTTATTACGGTAATTTGTACAATTTTCTTGAAAGGTGTTACTATCGGAAATATTTTTATTCTTGACCAAAAATATCTAACCTTAGCAGCTTTAGTAGTTGCTTGTATCTTTTCCTTACTTTTAGGTTGGAAGTTGACAGGAGGTACTCCCTTACAGGCAGTGAATGAATCAAGACGTTTAGTTGATTCAATCGGTTGGGCGGCAATTTTACCGCAAATGCTTGCAATGTTAGGTGGCGTATTAGTAGTAGCACAAACTGGGAATTCGGTTAAACAGTTGGTTAGTTTATTAGTAAATCCGGACAATCGTTTTTTATTAGTTGTAGTTTATTGTGTTGGTATGGCAGTATTAACTATGATTATGGGGAATGCTTTTGCAGCATTTCCAATTATGACTGCAGGAATTGCCTTGCCATTTTTAATTATTGAACACGGAGCAAATCCTGCCCCTTTAGTGGCAATAGGTATGTATGCAGGATATTGCGGTACCCTGATGACTCCGATGGCAGCAAATTTTAATATTGTTCCAGCCGCATTATTAGAATTAAAAGATAAATATCTAGTAATTAAGACACAAATTCCCACTGCCCTGTTAATTCTAGTTGCTAATATTTTATTAATGTATTTCATTATTTTTCGTTAAGGAGTCTAAATTATGAAGTTAACTAAGGAACAAGTATCACATTTTGCATCACTACCTCTAAAGGGTCTCGGTTTAGAGTATCCTAATCATATTATGCACCTAATGGTTGGTCCTGAGGATGCAAAAACCCCACGCGAATTACATCCCGTATTTTACGGCTGTCTAGATTGGCATTCTGCAGTGCATGGTTTTTGGTTGTTAGTACGCTGTCTTAATGTACAATCCTCTTTGTTAGAAAAGAAGCAAATAGAAGATATGTTTAATCAGCATTTTACTGTAGCAGCTTTTGCTCAGGAAACAGCGTATTTTCAAGGGGTAGGCAGGGGTAGTTATGAACGTCCTTATGGTTGGGCTTGGGTACTTGCTTTAGCACAAGAATTAGAAATTTCTAAGCATCCTCAAGCAGGTAAATGGGCACAAACAATGCAAAGTTTGGTAACGCAAATTACTAAGGGGTTTCTTAATTTTCTGCCTTATCAAAATTATCCTATTCGGGTTGGCACTCATTATAATACTGCTTTTGCAATGATTTTAGCCTATAATTATGCTCAGCATGCTCAAGACATAGCTCTAATTAATGCTATAGAAACAGCAACCCGACAATATTACTCTAAAGATGAAAATTACCCAGCATATCTTGAACCTAACGGAGATGATTTTTTATCTGCAAGTTTATGTGAAGTATTACTTATGAGTAGAATTTTTTCTATAGAGGAGTTTATGATATGGTTTGAGAAATTTCTGCCTAATTTTAACACTCTACAAAACTTACTTAATCCTGTAAAAATTAGTGATAGGAGTGATCCGAAAATTTGTCATTTAGAGGGGCTTAATTTAAGTCGTGCATGGGCTATGCGTAGTATTGCCAAGATACTACCTGAAAGTCATCAAAGTAGAGAAACTTTATATAATAGTGCGTTATTACATTTACAAATAAGTTTGCCTTATATTGCTAGCGGGCACTATTTGGGGGGAGAGCATTGGTTGGCAACTTTTGCTATGTTAGCAGAGAGTGCTTAAGAGTAAGTTTAGATAATTTAAGAGATATAAACGCATATTCCTTCTAAGAATTATTAAAGAAATAGTACTATTAAATATTTAATGCTTATGAGGCATTAAATATATTTATAAAATAGAATTTTTTGAACCTAAAAGTATCGTATAATAATATAAGAGAAAGATTTTTGTAGTTTGATATTTTTAATAAGCATTTTTACTGTATAGTGTTTTGAATTCTAACTATTCAGTATCTAAAAAATAATGTGATACTAATTATTTATTGATTCTATTATAGTAAAATGTATACTTCTTATATAAGAATATCTTTGGAATATTTTATGGATATAAAAAAATATATTATTTACGGATTATACGGGAGTTGCATTATTGTTTTCATCATATATTTCTTTTTCATTAGGGGGGATCAAATTATAGACCAAAAAACAGCTACTGTGGTTTGTGCAAAAGTAGTATATTTAAATACTAAAGATGATTTTACAATTACTAATGTTAATTTTTTCCCAAAAAATACTTTCTTAACCTCAAAAGTAGAATTATTTATTACTTATTCTAATAATAGAAAAGAAACAGCAGACTGTACCTTTTATACTAGATATAAAAATAATGAAGTTGAATTAAAAGAAGCTATGTACGGAAATATGAACTCTGAATTAGTAATTCATGGTAAAAATATAATTAAATATAACAAATAATAGTGATATAAACGGCGATAAAATAATTAAATGTTGAAGATTTATAAAAATGTTAACTTTTAATAAATAAAATACTTGTATTTTATTGCTTAGTGTAGTATAAAATGTAATGTTAAAATGATTATTCATACATTAAAAATAAATTGGTAAAATGAGATAAGTACAATGCCTTTTAAAGTTAATTTTTTCCCCGTACCCTATATATTAAGTTTGATAGTACTCGTATCAGGAGCAACTGTATTTAATGATGTAGTTTATACCTATATGTCATCAAATATATTTATAAACGGCTTAATCATAATCTTATTTATAATATGTACCATGTGGATTTTAGGTGTAATGGCGTATTACAATCGTAGTGCTAAAATCTTAAGTAGAGCATTAAGAGGTTTTATAGATGTTAAAACTTCTAAAAAAGATAAAAAACAAATTAGGTCTTCAGCTATTATCACTGGTACTTTAATTGATACACCTATTGTTTCAAATATTATTTCTAGTATAGAAAGAAGAGGTAGGTTAGAAATTTCTAATGCTGATGTTGATTCTATTATTTATGCTATTAAAGATAACGGAGCAAGGGTATTAGGTCCTAGTAGATTTATGGCTACTATCTTTACTATGTTAGGGTTATTTGGAACTTTCTTAGGTTTGCTAGGTACAATTGATGGTGTGGCAAAAGCTTTTTCTGCATTAGCAAGCGGTGGTCTTGCAGGAGCGGATATCACAGGGTTTGTTAAATTATTTAGTGATCCTTTACAAGGTATGGCTGTAGCTTTCAGTACTTCTTTATTTGGGATGGTAGCAGCATTATTTGCTAACTTTGGAAATTACGGAGCTACCCAAAGACTTATAGTATTTACTCATAAAGTAGAAAATTATTTATTATCAAACACTGGTATTTTCGGTGAAGATCCTAATAAAATTAGTGCTAGAGATATTTTAATATCTTTAGAAGATTCTTTTGATACTCTATATGAGGGTTTAGTTGAGAGATTAGATTATGTAGGAAAATCTGTAGGAGCCATGAGTTCTGCCATAGTTAGAACACATGAAAGACAAGAAAAAGTTTTAAAAACTATAGTGGATAATTATAAAATAATTGAAAATGTTTGGTTAGATTTAGGAACATTATCTAAACAAATTATAGAAGATTTTAATAAAAGTTTTGATGAAACTGCAAGAAATCTATTAACTCCTTTTATGTCTGATGTTTTAGACGGTTTAGCTTACCAAGCAAGATTATCTGAGGAAAAAGGTAAATTATTAGAAGATATTAAAGTCGGTATAGAAAACTCTGTGTTTAGTCAGGAAAATATGCAAATATCTATGGATAATGTTTTGGCTTCTACGGTTAAACAAGCAGAGCTTGCTTTAGACATGAATAATGCTATTGGCAATGCCCTTAATACTCTTAGTGATACTAATAATATCTTAGGAGATGTTAAAGAAGAATTGGCTATACAACTTGATAGGGTAGAAGGAGTCATTTCAGGATTAAATCCTCCGTTAGATAATTTAAATATTTTATCTGATGAAATTTTACGTAATACTACCGATACAAATAATTTATTAAATAATGTTTCTAAATCTGTAGAAGTATCTAATGATATTTTAGATGCGGTAGCTATTGCAGCAGCACAAAACAACGATATCACAACTCAGATCTTGGGGGTTAATACTGATGCCAATAATATGGTAAGCGATATTGCCGTTGCTACTAAGGAGAAAGTTGATAATATCTTAGGAGCAATAACAGAAGGGAATAATCTTTCTCAAGGAGTAATAGCTACAATCTCAGATACAAATGATATTAACAGAAATATTTTAGATATTACTCATGATGCTAATCATGCTAGAATAAATATATTAAATTCTTTATCTGAAACTAACGATCTCTCTAAAGGGGTAATCTCTGCGGTATCAGATAATAACGATATTACTAGAAATATTTTAGATGTTGCCCATGATGCTAATCATGCTAGAATAAATATATTAAATTCTTTATCTGAAACTAACGATCTCTCTAAAGGGGTAATCTCTGCGGTATCAGATAATAATAATATAGCTAGTAATATTTTAGGAGTAGTAAGTGATACTAACGGAGTATCTAAGGATATCTTTAATTCAGTAAATGAAAATAATGCATTAGCTACGGGAATAATCTCTGCGGTATCAGATAATAATAATATAGCTAGTAATATTTTAGGAGTAGTAAGTGATACTAACGGAGTATCTAAGGATATCTTTAATTCAGTAAATGAAAATAATGCATTAGCTACGGGAATCATTTCTAGTATTAACGATACTAATCAACAATTAGGAAAAATGGGTAATATTCTTAATGAAAATACTGATACCTCAATTGATAATACTAATCAATTATTAAATTCTTCTAATGAAGTATTAAATTCAATGACTAATGTAAATGAGGCACTTAATAATACGAATGAATTAATTAATGAAAGAAGTAATGTTGCTCTGCAAATCTCAGTAGACACTCTGCAAGGTATCTCTAATATAGAACAAAGTACCGCTTTAATAGATAGAACTACTTCAAATATTTCCACAGAATTATTAAATGTATCTCATACTTTAAGTAATTATGTAACAAATTCTAAAGAAGAATTGTTGCTGAGTATAGATACCGTGGTATCTAATTTATTAAGTGTTTTTGTAGATTTTAGAGAAAAAATGTTATCCCATGCCAGTAATTTTGAAATTATGCCTATTACTCATGCTGTAGTAGAACAAATGCCGGCTAAATTAGATGATTTAATTGCTTTATTATCAAATGCAAATACTACTCTAGATAATGTTAATGTAGTAATGAATGAAAACACCAATATCAATTATGCTAATTCACAAAGTTTAGTAAGCGTTATAGATAATATGAATGCTTTACAGGAAATTATTTCTTCTAATAGTGATTCTTTTAGAATGAATTTAAATAATTTATTACAAGCTTTAGATACAATTAGTTCTATACAAACAGAGCAAAATAATAATATATTAGATACTATAAGTGCTGTTAATACTTCTAATATTTCCCTAGAAGAAATACAAAATAACCAGCTTAATAATAACGATGAGCTCAAAACTTTAACAGAGGTATCTAATAATATTTTTAATGAATTAAACAGTGCTAATCAAAATAATTTAGATTATTTTCAAAATGCTAAAAATTCATTAGTTGAAATTATTAACATAATTAATGAATTATCTAAACAGAATAATGAGATGATCCAAGTATCAGATGAGGTTTCTAAAGGGATTATACAATTAGGAGTACAACAATCTGGTGAAGCTAATAACCAGTTATCGGTTTTAAATACTATGTCAAATGATATTATGTTTATTTCTGATTCTCACAAAAGATTGGTAGATACTTTAAGTATGTCTGTATTGGGAGTTCTTAATGATATTGGGATGAATTTAAAATCCTCTTTTGCTAGTGTAAGTGAAATGGGGGAAGTTTTAAATGCTTCTATTGCAAGACAAGAGAATAATATTAGATCGGATGTACAATTATTAAATCAGAATTTAGTAAGTCAGCATAATAATATTTCTACTTTAATTACTAATTTTTTAAATGATTTTAAA
>NZ_DBKDTU010000116.1:0-2159 GCF_055505085.1 Candidatus Hepatincolaceae symbiont of Strigamia maritima | reverse complement strand
GGCATTCCTGCTGAACCGCTCTTCCGATCTATTTAGTAGTATTCATAATAACTTGGGAAGAATTCGATACACTGCCGCCGACTAAACCGGTATTTCCACCTTGAGGAACAATTCCTATTTGGTAAGTATTACAAATTTTGAGCATTTTAGATACCTCAAGGGCATTATGCGGTAATAGCACAAAGGCACACGTACTTATAAAGTTATTTCTGTGCTCTTTTAAATAAAAATCTAAATTATCTTCCTGAAGACGCGATTCTCCAAATTCGTTAATAATCTGATTTTTCAAAGTAATAAGATTAGTAGAGATCACTAAAAAGAGAATCTTTCATATTGTAATTATAGTATTATAGTTCATAACTATATATTATAGCTGGCTTTTTGTAACCGTTCATTAATAGCTCTACCTAAATCTACATTAGGAATAGGCATAACTGCTGCCGTTCTGAGATTATTTCGGTCTAACTCCCAAAGCATTCTAAATAAATTACCTGCAGCTTCAGATAAGTTTGCACTAACAGATAGATTTAGGGTTAATATAGAATTTTTAAAATTAAAGGGAATCTTGCCAAAAGCTAAGAGAGCTTCTCCACTATATAAATTATCGGCATTTAGTCTTAGTTTAACCAAAGGAGCATAGTGTTTTTGTAACATACCAGGGGTAATAACTTTTTTATTAGTGTATTCTAAGTCTACATTAAAATTAGCAGTTTGTAATTGTTCTATACTTAAGCTTCCGAAACGTAAAATTCTAAGATTTGGAGATTCTGCATGAATTATAGTTGATTCTATCCCTAGAGCAGTTTTTCCGCTATCTAAAATTAAGAAATCATCTCCTTTTAAAGATAAAGAAACGTGATTAGCTTCGGTAGGACTTAAAGAATTACTTAAATTAGCACTTGGAGCAGCTAAGGGAACATAACAAGCTTTAATAAAATCTAATGCAACAGGATGATTAGGAATTCTTACTGCTTGAGTAATTAAGCCGTTGGAACATAATAAAGACACTGGACAATTCTTTCTTCGTTGTAAAATCAGGGTTAAGGGGCCTGGCCAAAATTTTTCTGCTAAAGCTAACTCGGTTTGATTTAAATAAAAATGCTCTAATATTTCACTTAAGGAGGCATAATGCACAATTAAAGGATTAAAAGTAGGACGATTTTTAATATGAAAAATTTTAGAGACTGCTAAATCATTAGTAGCATCAGCTCCTAAGCCGTAAACAGTCTCCGTAGCAAAAGCTACAACTTTTTGGTGCATAATTTGAATGGTAGCTTTAAGAAGATTTTCAGGAAACTGTGCTGGAATAATTTGTGGCATAACTATTTAAGAAAAATTTATATACTATGAAGAAGTTTTCCCTAGAGCTATCAGAGATGGAGCTAAATGAGGGGAAACTCCATAAATAAATTCTTCTTCACTGCTTAAAGTAAAAGTTCCTCCAGCAGCCTCAATAATAGCATGAGGTGCTGCAATATCCCAATCACAAGCTTTGTTTCTTTTTCTAGTATAAAAATCAGCGATACCTTCAGCAATTAAGCAAAATTTTATAGCACTATGCATAGTAATTTCTTTAATAATTTTATATTTTTTCTTAATCTCAGAACTTAATATTTGTTCCGGTCCGGAAATTGCTACCACATTTTCATTAGGGAAATCTCTAGCAAAAATTTGGGTAACAGTAGTATCATTGATTTGTTTATAAGCACCGTAATTTTTAGCACCGAACCACAGAGTATCTTGATTTGGAGCATAAATAAATCCTGCAACCGGAGTTTGTTGTTCTATATATGCAATATTAATACAATAAGCATCATCTCCGGTAACAAAATTTGCAGTAGCATCAAGAGGATCTATTAACCAAAAAGGGTCTTTACTAGCACTAAAAGTTTCTCCGGCTGCTACTAACTCTTCTGAAATAATAGGAATTTTACGAGTTAATTGAGTATTAATATTTTCTACGATAAATTTTTCAGAAGCTACATCTGCATTGGTAACTACGGAGCCGTCTTGTTTTTTGGTTACAATTAGTTCTTTATTTTTTATATCTTTAATAACATTTCCTGCCTGTTTAATAATAGAACAAACAATTTGTATTTCATTGTGTGATAACATTTTATTGCAGATCGGAAGAGCGGTTCAGCAGGAATGCCGAGACC
>NZ_DBKDTU010000115.1:0-10773 GCF_055505085.1 Candidatus Hepatincolaceae symbiont of Strigamia maritima | reverse complement strand
CTCCCCTTCTAAAGATACCAAGTGGCATTTTATAAGTGTTAGAAGAACTGTAGATACAATCTATGATGCACTGGAAAGTAATTTAAGTTGGGCAATAGATATGCCATTTAATAAGAACTTAATTACAGATATTCAAACTAATATGCAGAACTTTATTACAAGATTAAAAGCACAAGGAGCAACACTTGGTGGTCAAGTTTGGGTAAATATAGCAGAAAAAAGACTGCAAAAAGTAGCGTAAAATAAAGGGTTGTGCGGAAAGATATATTTTTATATTCTTTCAGCTACACTTAACCCCACACCTAAGCTATTGTTCCAACATAAAATTAATAAACAAATTACGGAGAACAAAAAAATGGTAATAAGATGCTTATGGTTAGGTACAATTTTAAAAAAAGAAGAATTTAAAGATGCTGAAGAATATTTGAATAATCTTTTATCAATTAAATCTATTAAGACTACAACAACAAGAAAAGTAAAAGGATTATCAATAGTTTATTTCAATATAGAAGAAGATAGCGAAGTAAAAATATTAGCATTAAAGAGATTAAATACAAATGATATAAAATGGGAATCTGATTACCCGCAATATACACTAAAATAAAAAATTAACTTCAATAAAATTTTCATCTAAGGCTTTGTGATTAAAGTAGCAAAGTCTATTAATTTTGACCACCACAGATGTAGTATTTACAATAATTTAAGTTGTTTATAGCTTTTCTTATTAACTAATTATTAATTTGAGTTTATACTTATTTTATAATTTAAGTTGTATTAATAGGTAAAAGATAATGTTTGATTGTCCGTATTGTAAGGAAAAAGATTTCTTATTCGCTGATTATAGTAATGATACAAATCGATTAAATAAACTATTATCAGAATATTTTTTAGAGTATTTTACTAATCAAAAAACTAGACCATGTATTGAGTGTAACAATAAAGTTTATATAAGCTACTATTATGATAACGAGGTTTTCAGAGATGAATATATATATTTAACTAAAAATTACTATGAAAAAATCTATGATTTATATTCAGATTATTTAGTTCCAGATATTAAAGAATATTTACATGATGAGAATATGAAAATAAGATATCAAGATGCTAAATATACTTTAAATAATGAATTAATAAGCAATGAAGGTAAATGGAATTCTCTAAGACCACTAATAGAAGCATATATGGTTCATAGAACAGGAAAGGAAATAAATGAATTAAGCAAAACTATAAAGAATGATAAAGAATTACAACAAAATGTCAAAGATTTGTTAGGAAGTTTATTAAAAAATGGTGGTAACAACGGTGCTCACATTAAATTTGAAAAAAGTATTATATCTCCTCAACTAGGTTTAATGACATTAGAAGCTCTTTTCATAAGAGAATATAAGATACCTAAAATACAAGAAGATGCTAACATAGAATTACAAAAGAAAATTGATCTTGTACAACTAACCTTACAACAAAAGTCAAATAAAAATTTTAAACCAAGAGATAATAACAACATACAAGATGAAATTCCTTTTTAAATAAAAGACTTGATAAATGACACAACTATTAAATGTAAAATCCATTCTAATTATATTAATCTCGTTACAATAGAAAACTTAATTTAAGTCCTAACACAATGATTCTATTTTTTAAAATATAAACTTTAAACTTGACAAGTTATTTAATTTTATGTAGGCAATTTATTCCCATTATATCTGTCTCAAATTCCCATTTAATTTGTCCCGCTACATCTGCCATTTAATTTTTCCAGCTACATATTTAAATTGTAATTTGTATAATTTGCTGATTTTATGTGTCCCTAGAAAGATTTACTGTCTTAAAGTCAGTTATATTATTAATATACTTAAAACTACACCAAAAAATATTAGAATTACTAAAAATGATACAGCCACCGGACCTAATTGCTTAGAGATAGATTCTATTTTAGTAATAATTTTTGGTTGTATAGAGCTTTGAGTTTTAGGAAGATTATTAGGTACTTCCAAGATTGGATCTACTTTGTAGTTAAAAGTTAAATTCTTAAAAGGTGCAATCTCTACTTTAAATTTGGTTAATAACTTAAATAGTACTGCAAAAATAATTAAGGCTAATCCTACAGTTTGTAAGGCATGTAAAACATAATAACTATTAAAAATAAGATTCTGAGTAACTATTCCTACTAATACTACAACCCCTTGAATTGCTATTAAAAATAAAAAAATACTGCTAATTATTGTAGGGGAGAGCTTAAATTCAGAAAAAGGCAACTGTGGCTTTTTAAAACACAATAAATAAGGTAATCTAATTCCTATATTCAAAGCATTAGCAGCAGAAATAAACATTATAAAGTAATCTAGATAATTAATAGTTGAGAAACTTTTTATTTGGGAAGAAATCAGTGATTTTGCTACAAAACCAGCAGTGAGAGGGAATCCAAAAGAATTTAGAGCAACTATAATAAAAGCAAATCCTAAGAAATAATTTTTATAGAAAACTCCTACCATTTTATTTAAGGTTTCGGTTTTAGCTTTATAAATAGCAATTCCAATTAATAAAAACAATAAACTTTTATATAAAATATGACTAAAAGCATTAATAGTTACTCCTATATGCAGAGTTTGGGTATTAAGACTTAAAACTATAATCATTAAGCCTAATTGTTGAATTAAGGCATAACTAAGGATTTTTCTTACATTCATAGTAAGTACTGAAAAAATAATACCATAAATTGCAATTATACCTCCTATTACCACTAAAGAGACATCCCCTGAAAAGGTTTGCAATAATAAGAAAATAGCAACTTTAGTAGTAAAGGCTGATAAAAATATAGAACCAATCGGAGTTGCCGCAGCATATCCACTAATTAACCAGAGCGAGAACGGAGGAAAAGCTAAGTTAATAACAATACCGCTTAAAATCAGATACTTATAGAATGAAGGTAAATTAATTAAATTAATAGCCTCTATAATACTGAATTTCTGTACTAAAAAAACTATGCCTATCATTAATAAAATACCGCTAAGCATATGCATAATAGCATAGATTTTAGCAGCCCGCATAGAGAGATCATAATTTTTAGAGTTTTGCAGAATTATAAAAATTGCCGCTATTGCCAAGAGCTCCCATAGCACTAAAATAATAAATAAATTAGGTGTGAAAGTTGTTGCAATAGCACTACCTCCATAAATAAAGGCTAATCCTAATTCTTTATAGTTAACTGCTTTATGATGCATACCATAAGCCACACCTGATTGTAAAGTTATAGATTTCTCAGTTTTTAACTCATCAGCTTTCCTAGCTAATTTTAACCTTGAGTACCTAACCTCAGATACGGCTATAGCAAAAATTACTCCCAAACTTAATACAATCGCAAAAGCTAATGCAAAAATATAACCTAAATAATTAATTCTAATAATAGGGATCAGAAAGTTAGCATAGGAAATATTTAAAGTATCACCCAGTTTGCTATAAATTAACAATAATACACAAAGTATTGCTCCTGCTATAGCAACTACCTTATTTATAGTAGCTCTTTTATTAATTATTAAAATACCACCTATTACAAAAAGTAGTAAAATATAATTTAGATAATACATGTTTTAAGTACCTTTACTAATGTAACCACCTTTAAGGCGGATTCTTTGTCTTTACTCTGTTTTTTCCATCTATCGTAGAGCACTTTCTTTCTTCAAATTCTCTTTTTTAAGTTCTTTTATTCAAGCCTTTAAACAGACATCTCGTTCCACCTTTAAGCAAAACTACTATCACTTTTTTCTATCCCCCAACATAATAATCTCCTAAAATTAAGCTCTACTGCTAAAGCTCATACTTAAAAAAATAGCTACAAAACTAATCCTGCTATACAAACCTTAATATATTAATTAAGTGAGATGAATAAAAAAACAATAACACTGTAATTAATGCACTGATTAACATAGGGATACTCATAATAGGAATTTCTCTCACCTCATGTATCACTTCACTTGGACGTTCCATTTCTTTACCAAAGAAAGCTATAAAAAGTATCGGAAAAAAATACATAGTATTTAATACCGTAGATAAAATAATAGTAATCAGTGCAATAATATTATCAACTTCTAGTGCAGCACTAATTAATAACCATTTACTAATAAAAGTAGAAGTAAGAGGTAACCCTATCATCGCAAAAGCCCCGATACTAAAAGCTATCATAGTAAAAGGCATTTTTTTAGCTAGACCTCCCATCTCACTAATTCTTTGTTTATGAGCTAAAGCAATAATTGCTCCTGCTGCAAAAAACAGGGTAATTTTAGCAAAACCATGAAAAATCATATGCGTAGTTGCCGCTAGAACCGACTTCGGAGCCAACAATAATATTGCAAATAAAATATAAGAGAGTTGTGAAATTGTAGAATAAGCCAAACGTTTCTTTAAATTATCTTGTTTTAATGCTAGAATTGAAGCAAAAACTATGGTAAAAGCCGGCAACATCATTAAAAAATTAGGTAAATTTACTAATTGTAAAGCAACTTTTAGGTTATCTATGCCAATAATATAAACCATAACTTTAATAAAGGCAAACACTCCACTTTTTACCACCGCAACCGCATGCAAGAGGGCACTAACCGGAGTTGGGGCAACCATTGCCGCAGGTAACCAGGCATGCATGGGCATAATTGCCGACTTAGCAATGCCGAAGAGAAATAAAAGCACTATAACAATTAATAAATAGGGTGAAGTTTCATAAAAATTTAAACCACCGCTTGTAAAATTTAAACTCTCTGTTAAAAGCAGTACTAAAACTATTGCTGGTAAGAAAAATAACATAGAGCCGGATAATAACACACCTAAATAGGTTCTCCCGGATTTTTTAGCCAAAGCAGTACCGTTATGAGTTACTAAAGGGTAGGTACTTAAACTCAAGAGTTCATAAAATAAAAATAAACTAAAGAGGTTGCCCGAAAATGCTACACCTAGTGTTGCCGAAATAGCAATTGCAAAAAAAACAAAAAATCTAGTTTGATTATTAGTATGATGAGTCCGCACATAACCGCAAGCATATAAAGTAGTTAGAATCCATAAAAAACTTGCCATCAGTGCAAAAATTATCCCTAAACTATCTATGGCAAAGGCAATGCTTAGATCTTTATTAATTTTAATTACTTCCAAAGCACTTATAGAACTTAATGAGCTTTCCCTAAAAAGCAGATATACACAAGCAAAAGTTATAATAGTAAAAATTACCGAGATAATATCCCGAATTACGGGCATTTTATCTAAGAACGCAATTATTAAAGCTCCTATTAGGGGTACTGCTATAGTAATTAGTATAAATTCATTAGAAATCGTCATCATTTTTATCCGGTATTTAAGATATTCTGTGAGGCTTGCTCTGCAAATTTTGCTAAGGTATCAGCATGTAAGCCGAAATAAATATTTAAAATAACCAAAGCTAACACACTTAGATTCATTAATAAAGGAATGCTTTTTGGTACTGTATTATAGGCAGAAGTATATGTATTTGCTACAATGTCATGATTTTGGAACCACAGAGTTTCTAACATTTTAATTACATATAATAACGACATCAGTGAAGAAAGTATAATTATAACTCCGAAAAACCAAAAGCCATCACTAAAAATTGCACTAAATAAATACCATTTAGAAATAAAGCCCGCAGTTCCTGGTATCCCTATTAAACTTAGAGCTCCTACAATTAATGCTAAAAAAGTTATCGGTAATTGTGTGGCTTTTCCTGCTAACTCCCTTAAATTAGTAGTCCCAAAAGCTAGATAATAATTCCCCACAGCCATAAAAAGCATGCCTTTAATTAGGGCATGATTAAACAAATACAACAGAGCAGCAACAATACTCATTTCACTAAAGAGGGCAATTGCAAAAATCATGTAACCAATTTGTGCAATAGAGGAATAGGCTAATAATTCTTTTAAATCAGTTTGTTTAATTGCCCGATAAGATCCGATAAATATATTACATAATCCTAAAATCAGAAAAATATTAAGAATAATTAAAACCTTAGAACCAAGAAAGACACTAAAGGTACTCACTACAATTCTTAAGAATACATAAATCATCACCTTAGTAGCAGTAGCAGCTAAAAATACTGAGGTAGTAGCCGATGAATATCTATAAGCTTTGGGTAGCCAGGTAAATAATGGAAAAACTGCCATCTTTAAGGCCAATCCGGCAGTTATTAAAGTTAAAGCCAAAACTGTGGTATTAATATTCTCAATATTTTCTAGTCTCTGAGCAATATCAGCAATATTGAGTGTACCACTTAACATATAAAGAATTCCAATCCCTAAGACATAAAAACTAGCACCTAGAGTTCCTACAATTAAGTAATTAAAAGCTGAAACTAATGCCTGTTTATTCTTACCCATAGCAATAAGAATATAGGTAGACAAAGAGGAAATTTCTAAGAAGACAAATAAATTAAAAGCATCCCCAGTAATTACTATTCCTGAAAGACCGCTCACACATATTAAGTACACCGCATTAAAGATATGAGCTTTAGCTTGCATTTCTTCTTTTATAAGAGTTTTACCCCACAGAACGGCAATAAAAGACATAGCACTTACAATTAATAAGATAAAAGCAGTAAGTTTATCAACCTTATATTCTATACCGAAGGGAGCCGCAAAATTGCCGAAATAATAATGAATTGCTGAGTTATAATCATAGATAAACAATACTAAAAGTAGAGATATCCCTAAATTTATTAAGGTAGTTAGCAGGGTTATAATAATTGAGAAATTATAATTTCTCACTAAAATTAAAAAAGCCCCAATTATCAGGGGAATACATACTTGTAGCGGTAGTAATATTGCTATATCCATAGTTTTATTCTTCTGTTTCTTGGGTTGTGCCGGTTGATTTTGTTTTAGTTGATTTTTTCTGAACTGCCTTTGCCTGTTTTAAATTGGTCTGCTTTGATTTTTCCAAACTTGATGTTGCAGGGGCGATTTTTGCACTAAGTAGTTCTTCTCTACTTAATTTTTTTTTGGTTGTTTTTTCCTCACTGAGATTTTTCCTACTTAGTTTCTCTCCAATTACTGTTTCGGTATTTATTCTTTTCTCACTTATTGTATGTTCAGTGATATTTTCTACAGGTACATCCTGATTAACTATTAACTGCTCAGTAGCCTGCCCTACAAATATATTAGCATTATCACTATGAAGGTTACCTCGATCAACAACAGCTGTATATAAGGCAGTTGTACGAAGTACATTTGCCGTTGTGATTTCTTCATATTGCAGTTTTTTGCCCAAATCTACTTCATCTATAGTTTTATAGTTCTGATAAATTCTTACAACTAAAGCACAAGCTAAAGCCGTAGTAGCAATTCCCACCACAATTGCCGTAAGCATTAACACATGAAGAAGAGGATTTGAATATATAGTAGCATCATCCACATAAATAGGGGGTTTGCCGTGGAGAATTTTACTCATAGCCACATAAAAAATTACCACCGAACTTTGAATTAAGTTAAACCCTATAACTTTTCTAATTAGATTATGGCTACTAATTACTATATAAAACCCTATAAGCAGAATCATAACCGCAATAATATAAGGATAAATTCCTATTAACTTTTCCAATAAAGCTATCGTATTAAATTCTCTCAAAGGCTTTTTCTCCGCATACAGTGATTTTTTGGCATATAATAGTTTTTTTTGAGTAGAAGATTCTTTTGTATAGCTAATCCTTTTTTATCAAAAATAATTACCAAAGAACTCATTAAGCTACTGCCGTACTTTGAAAACATACTCTTTTGCGATTGAAGCATACCGCAAAACCAAGAAATTTTTACAGACCCCTGCTCAAAATCATTTACTACTAACTTACTAATCATGCTTTTTCCGTTAACTTATAAAACATAGTAATAATTAAAGACATAGAAGCAAATACACAAAATCCCACCCCTAATTCAATTGTTAATAAACCTAAATGCTGTCCTAATACTTTATCAGATGCCAAAACATCATACTCTAAAAAATTACCACCTAAAAACATACTAAGAAAGCCAGTACCTATATACATCACCACCCCCATCAGTAAAATTATTTTTAACAACCAAATCGGCATGAAAATTCTTACTTTTTGGGAATCAAACATAAAAAGCAATAAAATATATGATGCTGCAAAAATTACCCCTGCCTGAAAACCTCCTCCAGGGCTAATTTCTCCATGAAATTGCACATAAAATGCAAAAAACATCATTAAAGGCAGAATAAAAAAGATTGCAGTTACTAATAAAATATTTTGAGTAAAATATTTAGTATTATGTAATTTTACAATCCGTTCCTTCATACTTTCCATCTGTTTTTTTCCTTGGTCTCTTTCCTGATTAGATGTTTTTAATAACTGCTTTTTGGTTATATTTCTCTGTTGCTTGTTTTCTTTGTTATCCAATATCCACTCCTACATTGTGGTTCTTTTATCCCTTACTTTATTATCAAAAGGGTGTTTTCATGATTTTTTCTTATATTCTTTGCTCTATAGCTTTTTATTGTAAGAATTTTAACTCTCCGTCCCTAACGTGGGGGTTTATTAGTTTTTAATAAGGCATACACCCCTATGGCTGCAGTAAAAATCACCATAGTTTCTCCCATAGTATCAAAACCTCTGTAACTTCCCAGTATCATTGTTACAATATTAGGTACCTTATAAACATTATAACTCTCGGTAATATATTTCCAATAAATATCATTATTATAAGGATTATCTATTGCCATGAATTGCGGAGCATCTAATAATGCATAAATAAATAAAATACCGATAATTATTAAGAAAATAACTAATAGAATTTTCCCAAGCGGATTATATGCGGTTGGTTTCACCTTATGAGATCTGGTAAGAGTTACTGTTAAGAGTAATAGGGCAGTTGAAATTCCTACTCCCACTGCTGCTTCAGTAAAGGCTACATCTACGGCATCCATAAAAATATAAAATAACACACATAAAATAGAAAAGAGACTAGTATTAATTACGGCAATAAAATTACTAACTATACAATCCTTACAATAAGCTATATTAAAAGCAACCAACATACTCAGAACCAAAATTATCGCTGCAATAATTTCCATAATTAATTAATAGCTCCTATTTTAGTCATCTCTTCCGTAATATTTTGAATTTTTATTTTAAGATGTTTAGTTGCTGAGGGTTTAATTGCAATTTGGTTAGTTTCTACCTGTTGATTGTTAGTGGTTTTAGTTTTAAAGGTTTTAGTTTCAGAGGGCTCAATTATAGGAGATTTAGTTCTAGCAATTTTAATTTTAGAACTCTCTCGGATAATATTTTGCCTAGTAGAGATTTCCGGAACAGAGCTTTGCACAGTAGAGCTTGTAATGATAAAATTCATACGGATAGAACTCATATGTTGAGAACTGCTCAAAGATACTGTCTTAGAATTACTTGAATTAGAATTACTTGAATTAGAATTACTTGAATTAGAATTACTTGAATCAGGAAAACCATCCTTTGCGAGGTATGGTTTAATTTTAGAACCCAGAGCAACTCTTAAAAAAACATGGGTAATCGGAGCACTCATCCCTATTATTAAGCAAGTTAATAAAAAAACTTTCATACTAATTAAAGAAAAACCTGCTTTTAAAATCAAGCCTACAGAAATTCCGAAAATTCCCATAGTATCAATTAACCCCGTAGCATGTGCTCTGCTATAAACATCCGGTAATTTTAGCAATCCGATGGTGCCGATTACACAAAAAGTTAAACCAATAGCAAAACTACTATATACTAAGATGTCTATTAACATGGTTTATTTCTGCTCATTAGTATGTTTATGATTTTCTTCGTTATTTATTCTGATATATTTTCCGATAACTATTAAAGAAAGATAACTAAGTACCGCATAAATAATAGCTAAATCCAAATATTCAGCTCTATCTATATAAAAACAATAAACTACTATAAAAATAATAGCTAAACTATTAAAAGTATTGATTGCCTGAAGTTTCTCAAAACTGTTCTTATTATAAACAAATCTAAAAAATACCAAAATTAGGCAAACACACAAAACCGCCAAAGCAATTAAATAATACATATTATTTTTTTTCCTGACTTTTTGTTGTAGAGCTTCTCAAGCTTGTTATCTTATTTTCTTCCTTAGTCTCTGATTGCAGAGAATTTTCTGAATTTTCTGTTTCATAGGAAGACGTTTCAGCATTTACTACTTCTAACTCTTTAACTCGGTTATTAAAATCTAAGCTCATTACTCCTATCTTACTTTTACTATCTAAACAATGTATGGCTAATTGATGTTCATTTACTTCTAAGGTAATACTACCAGGAGTTAAGGTAATAGAATGTGCTAAAATTACTACTTCTTCCGGAACTTTGATATTATTTTCTATAATTACAACTGAAGGCTGTGCTTTATTAAATAAAATTACTCTAGCTACATTAATATTTGCTTTAATAACTTCTTTAAATAAAAAACCTAAGTAAAATATAAATTTTATAGGATGAATCTTAAATTCAGATTGTTTATTAAATAATTTATATGCTTTTTGGGTTAGAAAAGTTACTAAAATCAAGGAAATAATTCCTGGTACTAAGGGTAGGGTAGAAGTAACCCCAGAAAAAACTATCCAAAGAGTTATTAACCATACAAAAATTATCAACCCTCCTAAAATACGTCTTCTTCTAATGTCTCTAATCACACTAACACCTGTATATTATCTCAATTACTATTGATAGTGTATAAAATATTAAGAATATAGTCAATTATTTAATCTTACTTAAAACTAATATAATTA
>NZ_DBKDTU010000114.1:0-10854 GCF_055505085.1 Candidatus Hepatincolaceae symbiont of Strigamia maritima | reverse complement strand
ATACAAATTTTAAAAGGAGCAAGTATGAAAAAATTAAATCTTTTAATGTTAGGGGTAAGCGCTCTAACCTATTCAACTTTTGCTAGTTCAGCTGTGAACTTAGGGGATAGTGGCGTATCTCTAGGGGGAAGCGTTAGGGGAGAATTGGAATTAAAAAATCATAACCAAGGTGTACAAAAAGTCGGTGAAGAAAAAGCTGGATTAAAATTTGATTCTCCTGCATGGATAACTCTCAATATTGATGGGAAGCATGAATCAAAAGTAGGTAATGTGGTTTGGCGATTAGCACAAAGAGCGGTAGCTGATGTTAGGTATGATAAGCCTGGAGAAAGAGAAGCTTGGGTAGGTCTAAGCGGAGAATTAGGTACTTTTAAAATAGGTAATCAATTTTCTAATTTTTATCTAGCAGCTGATAGTTATGGTGCTGCGGTAGGGATGTGGAGTCTTTTTTCTGATTACGGATCTCAGCAAACTCAATATACTAGATCACTCTTTTATGAGACACCTGTTCTTTCTGGGGTTAAGTTACAATTACAAACCGACATCGGTGGGGTAGGAGAATCTGACAGGGAACCTGGTGTTTACAGACGTTCTTTTGCCTATGAAGTAGTATTAAACTACGATACTAAGTTTAGTGAAACCCAAGGTGTAGAAGTAAATTTAGGATACTACCAAGGTAAAAATGACGGTACTCTTAATGCCGCAGCTAGTGCCTTTAATGGTAAAAGGGTGGCACAAAGTAGTAAAGTTTCTGCGTTAACAAATACAGCTTCTACTATTTTAGCTACAGTTAGCTATAAAGTTTATGACTTTGATGTGGCTCTAGCTTATAAACATAATCTTTGGAACGGAGAGTTAGATGGTGGTACTCGCTTCCCAGGACTAAATACCGGAGGTAAAGATTTAGCTAATGATCAAGTATCAGTTAAAGTAGTTTATGAGCTAGGATTTGGTAATGTTGGGCTAGGTTATCAGTTTGTAACTAAAGATTTTGTATTAGATGATACAAAAACAGTGGTAGAAAAGAAAGGTAATGTTAATAGTATTCATTTACAGTATAATCATTATCTTTCCGATCAAGGTGCAAAAGGGGCAGCAGCTTATTTTGAAGCTAGACATGCTATTTACTCAGAAGCAAATACTTTATTAGCTTCTGTTGATGGTAGACTACCACATAAAAAAGATGTTTCTAGGGTATTAGTAGGTTTTGTTTATCCTTTTTAGTTAAAACAGCATATATTATATAAAAAAATATCACATTTCCAAGAGCTAAATATAAAAATTTAGCTCTTTTTGTTTAGCCTTTTTATACTTTCTTTAATAGTAAATTGAGTGTATTAAGGTAAATTAGTTATAGTATTAGTTATCTATCATAATAGTATCTTATAACAATATTTCTTATAGTGTATTATATGCCATATTGTATAAGCCCTCTCAGATTTTTTCTAATAAATAAAGATTATGCTTGTTATTTAATCATATTTTAGGTATACTTTAGAAAGTAATAAAAGAAGATTACCAACCTTTTAATAAAATTAACTAAGGATAATAGTCTTTTACGACTAGTTAATATTTTTGTAGGAGCAAAAGATGAAAAAAAAATTAAGTTATTTAATCTTGGTGGTAACAGCACTAAGTTATGCTAGCTTTGCTAATTCTGCTGTGAATTTAGGTGATAGTGGGGTATCTCTTAAAGGAGCATTGGAAATAGATCTATTTGGCAGAACTAGTAATAAAACTATCCAAAAAGCAACGGCAACTACACCAAAAGCCGGGTTTGAGTACTTTATAGAAACAGATATAACTCTTAATATTGATGGAAAACATGATAGTAAATTCGGTAATGTTGTGTGGAGATTAGCTCAAAAAGTAGCAACTGATTACCGATATGATGTTCCTGGACAAAGAGAAGCTTGGGCTGGTCTTGAAGGTAAATTCGGTACTTTAAAAGTTGGTAATCAATTCTCAAATATGTATTTAGTAATGGATGGTCCTGGTGCAGGTGGTCATGGTATGGGAAATTTATTCTCTGATTATGGTGCTCATGAAGTGCAATATACTCGGTCTATTATGTATGCTACCCCGGTATTTGAGGGAGCTCAGTTAATATTCCAAACAGATATTGGCGGAGTGGGAGAAATTCAAAGTGGGAAAAATGCCGGAGATACAGTTCGCTCATATGCATTTGAGGCTTTATTAAATTACGATAGAGAACTTACTTCTAGCCAAAGATTAACTTTCAATTTAGGGTTTTATCAAGGTAAGAATAACGGTACTTTAAATACAGCAGCTGATGCTTTTAACGGTGCTAGAACAGCTCAAGCTTCAATGGTATCTACTACGGAAAATACAGCTAATGTAGTTTTGGCAACATTTGTTTATAAAATTGCTGATATAAGTTTAAATGTTGCTTATAAACATAATACTTGGAAGGGTGACATATATTATGATAAAAAATCCTTCCTTAATACCGATGATAAAACTTTGGCAAACAATCAAATCTTAGGGAAAATAGGTTATGACCTTAAGTTTGCTAACATCAACTTAGGATACCAATTTGTAACTAAAGATGTAGGTGCAAAAGAAGGAATTGTTAATATTATAGAAACAAAAGGTCATATTCAAAGTATTCATTTACAATATAATCACTATATTTCTGAAGCCGGAGCTAACGGTGGTGTAGCTTTTGTGCAAATAAGACATGCTATGTATAAAGATAAAGGTACAGTTGCCTATGCTGTAGATGGTAAATTATCTGAAGAAAAAAATGTTACTAGATTCCTAGTAGGTATTTGGTATCCTTTTTAACTCTAAGTTAAAATAAATATCACTAACTTAAAGGAGCTAATTTTTATTAGCTCCTTTTTTATATCTTCAACTTTTTATAGTCTTTAACATAATAGTTAGATTAAGCTTTTAATTTATAGATTTTTATTATACACTACTATGTAATAACAGTGTAAAAATAAATTTTTTAATGTATATAATTTAAGCAAATACCTCACAATGGGAGAAAAAAGAAATTATTATGAATATTACAGAACAACAACAAAACGGCTTAATTAAAATTTTTGATATTGAACTAAATCAGAAAGCTTTAACTCTTATTAAACAGGAAAGATTAACTGAACTTGCTACAAAAGTTAAATTAGACGGATTCAGACCAGGCAAAGCACCAATTAATATGATAGAAAAAAAATATTCTGATTCTATAGCCTCTGATGTACTTGAGAAAGCTTTGTCAAAAGCAGCACTTAAAATCTATGAAGATTATAAAATTAATTCTGTAACCAAACCTAAAGCTAATGTGAAAGACTTTAATCTTAATAAAACTTTAACTTTCTCTTTAGAATTTGAATTATTTCCTGAAATCAATGATTTACATTTATCTGAAATTTCTTTAAATAAAGAAATTATACAAATAACAGATGAGAATGTTATGGAAACCCTAAATAATTTAGCTAAACAATATAAAAATTACCAAGATCTTACAGAAAATAGAACTATCAAAGAGGGAGATGTAGCTGTTATAGATTTTGTAGGTAAAATAGCAGATAAAGAATTTACCGGAGGTAAAGGTAGTCATTATCCTCTTGAGATTGGCTCCGAATCTTTTATTCCTGGTTTTGAAGAACAATTGATCGGTAAAAATATTAATGATGAAGTAAAAGTTATGGTAAAGTTCCCAGAAAATTATCATGCTACTGAATTAAAAGGTAAAGATGCTGTTTTTGAAGTTAAGATTCATAAATTACAAGAAGTTACTCCTAGTAGTTTAGATAATGAATTAGCTAAAAAATTAGGATTACAGTCTTTTGAAGAGCTTAAATCCAAAATAGCTGATAATTTAAAAATGCAGTTTACAAACATTGTAAGCAATACTTTAAAAAAAGAGTTGGTTGATATTTTCTCAGAACATAAAAATTTTAGTATGCCTAAAACCCTATTAGAACAGGAAGAAGTTGTTTTATGGCAGGAATTTAAAAATTTTCAAAAACATATGCAAGAACATGAACAAGGTCTACACAAGGATCATCCGCAACATGCTAATCCTTATGAGGGGAAAACTGAGGAAGAAATTAAAATTAATAATAAAAGTATTGCAGAGAAAAGAATTAGATTAGGTTTAATTTTAAATGATATAGCTTCAAAAAATTCTATAAGAATTGAGGACTCTGATTTGCAAAAAGCACTATTAAATGAAGCAACTAACTATAATGTACAGCCTAAAGTTTTAGTGGATCATTATAAAAATAATCAAGGAGCTTTAAAATCTCTAAAGAATAGGGTTTTAGAAAATAAGATTCTAGATTTTATTTTATCTAAAATTTCTTACCAAGAAGTTACAATACCGTTAGATGATTATAGAAAAAAACATAATATTAATTTATAAATATTGTATATCATTAGAAGCTTAAGTATCTCATTGAATGTTATAGGTAATTAGAGTATAATTTATTATTTATTAAGATTTGTTATTTACAATGAGATTTGTGTGTTTTGATAAATTTAATATAATGAAAAGTAAAGGTAAGAGATAATATGAATATTATAAACTCTCATTTAATTCCTATGGTAATAGAACAAACCTCAAAAGGTGAGAGAAGTTATGATATCTATTCAAGGCTACTTAAAGAGAGAATAATTTTTTTGAATGCTCCTATTGAAGATAATCTATCTTCCTTAGTTTGTGCACAATTATTATTTTTAGAAGCAGAAGATTCTGAGAAAGATATACATCTCTATATTAATTCACCGGGCGGAGTAGTAACAGCAGGGCTTGCAATTTATGATACTATGAACTATATTAAATGTGATGTTACTACAATTTGTGTAGGGCAGGCTGCCTCAATGGGTTCTTTATTATTAAGCTCAGGGAGTATTGGTAAAAGATTTGCTCTCCCTCATGCTAGAATAATGGTACATCAACCCTCAGGGGGTACAAGGGGGCAGGCAACCGATATAGAAATTCAAGCTAAAGAGATTTTATATTTAAAATCTTTACTTAATGGTATTTATGCTAAAAATACCGGAAAAAAAACTCTAGAGATAGAAAAATCCTTAGAGAGAGATAATTTTATGAGTGCCAAAGAAGCACTAGAATTTGGACTTATAGATAAAATTATGAATAATAGAGCGGACATTTAATAAAAGAATAATTATTTATGAAAAAACCTAATAAGAAAGATAATACAACTATGCATTGCTCATTTTGCGGAAAATCACAAGATGAGGTTTCTAATTTAATTCACGGTATTAACGGTAATATATGTTTAGAATGCGTTGCAGTTTGCTCTAGTTTAATTAATGATGTAACTACATTGGGAACTGAGGAAGCCAGAGAAATAATGCTTACACAAAAAACTGATACACCATCTTTAAATCAGGAAATAAATTTTTTAAAACCACAAGAAATTTTAACTAAACTTAGTGAATATGTAATAGGTCATGTTGAGGCTAAAAAAGTTTTGGCAGTTGCAGTTTATAACCATTATAAAAGAATTTTTAGTCCGAATATTACTGATAATATGCTATATAAAGATATAGAGATTCAGAAATCTAATATTTTAATGTTAGGAGCAACCGGTAGCGGTAAAACATTATTAGCAGAAACACTTGCTAAGATCTTAAATGTTCCCTTTGCCATAGCTGATGCTACATCTTTAACTGAAGCCGGATATGTGGGAGAAGATGTAGAAAATATAGTATTAAGGCTTTTAAGAGCAGCAGATTTTAATATTCAAAAAGCAGAACACGGTATTATTTATATTGATGAGATTGATAAAATAGCTAAGAAATCAGAAAATGTTTCTATTACTAGGGATGTTTCAGGAGAGGGAGTACAACAAGCCCTTTTAAAGATTATTGAAGGTACGATTGCTCATGTGCCACCTCAGGGTGGTAGAAAACACCCTAATCAGGAATATTTACAGGTAAATACTAAAAATATTTTATTTATTTGTGGCGGGGCTTTTTCAGGAATTGATAAAATTATTACTCAACGATTATTTAAATCATCAATTGGATTTGGTGCTAATATTAATAATAAAGCTAAAGAACAACATGATATTTTAAAACTTATTTCTGCTGAAGATTTGTTTAAATATGGTTTAATTCAAGAGTTTGTAGGGAGGCTTCCTGTGGTTGTAACTTTAGATGATATGGATATTGATACTCTTTATAAAATTATTAAAGAACCTAAAAATGCTATTATTTCACAATATGCCAAATTATTAGAAATGGATGGAATTAAACTAACTTTTAGTGATGATGCTTTAAAAAGTATTGCTGAGAAAGTTTTTGAACAAAAATTAGGAGCTAGAGGATTAAGATCTTATATAGAAAAATTATTACTGGATGTAATGTTTGAAACCCCTAATATGAAGAGTATCAAAGAAGTTACTATTGATAATGAAGTTGCTTTATTAAGAAAAAAACCTATATATACAATGAGTACATAAATAAAAACCAGAAATAAAGGATATCTTATGGTTAAGGAATCAGTAATAATAAATAATATGCTACCGTTAATATCAATGAAAGATATAGTAATTTTTCCGGAAATGGCAGTATCTTTATTTATAGATAGAGATAAATTAATTAAAGCTATTAATCAGGCTACTAATAGTTCTAATTTAATGATAGCAGTGGCTCAGAGAAATACTGAATTAGACAATCCTCAAAAGAAAGATTTATATGAAATCGGTACATTAGTTGAAATTTTACAAATTCTTAAACTTCCTGATAATACCATAAAATTATTAGTAAAAGGATTAAAGCGAGTAAATATCTTAGAAATAGTGGAGCAAGAGTTATACTTAGCTAGTTATAAAGAAATTATTGATAAACAAGAATATGGTGATAAAGCTTTAGAAGAAATTAAGAATAATCTTTTAGACTTATTTACTCAATACGTGAATAATAGTAAAAAAATTCCCCAAAATGTTTTATTATCTATTAAAAAAATTGAAAGTGTTACTTATTTAGTAGATATAATAACCTCACATTTACCAATTAAAGTTTCTCAAAAGCAGGATGTATTAGAAAAAGATAATTTAATTGAACGTATAGCGTATATAAATTCTATATTAGAAATAGAAATAGATATTATTAATATGGAAAAGAAAATTCGTAGTAATATTAAACAGCAAATGGAAAAAAATCAAAAAGATTATTACTTAAATGAGCAAATTAAGGCTATTCAAAAAGAGCTAAATAATGGTGAAGATGTTAAGGACGAATTAAAGGAATTACAAGAAAAATTTAAAAAATTAAAGTTAACCGCAGAAGTTAAAGAAAAAGTAGACACTGAAATTAAAAAGCTATCTACTATGAACCCGATTTCCGCAGAAGCTGCAGTAGTTAGAAATTATTTAGAGTGGTTGTTGTGTATCCCATGGCAGGAAAAAACTAAAATTAATATTGATTTAAAAAAATCTGAAAATATCCTTGATGCACAACATTACGGATTAGGAAAAGTAAAAGAACGAATTTTAGAATATTTAGCAGTATTAAAGAGATCCAAAGCTCTTAAGGTTCCTATTTTATGTTTAGTTGGACCTCCTGGTGTTGGGAAAACTTCTCTAGCAAGGTCAATTGCAGAAGCCTCAGGTAGAAAATTTATAAGAATTTCTTTAGGAGGAGTAAGGGATGAAGCAGAAATAAGGGGGCATAGAAGAACTTATATAGGAGCAATGCCAGGTAAAATAATTCAGAGTATGAAAAAAGTTAAGGTAACTAATCCGTTATTTTTACTTGATGAAGTTGATAAAATGGGTTCGGATTTTAGAGGAGATCCTTCATCAGCTTTACTAGAAGTTTTAGATCCTGAACAAAATTCAGCTTTTGTAGATCATTATATAGAAGTAGAGTATAATTTATCAGATGTAATGTTTATTACTACTGCAAATTCTTTAAATATTCAAGAAGCCTTATTAGATAGAATGGAAGTTATAGAGTTATCAGGTTATACAGAAGAAGAAAAACTTCATATAGCAAAACAACATTTAATACCAAGAAATATTACTGATACAGCCTTAAAAAAACAAGAATTTTCCATGACAGATAATGCAATTTTAAATTTAATTAGGAATTACACTAGAGAATCTGGGGTAAGACAATTAGATAGAGAAATTTCAAGTTTAGCTAGAAAATCTGTTAAGAAAATATTAGAACATAAAAAAGGGTATACTGTAGAAATTACAAAAGATAACTTAAATAAATATGCTGGGATTTTGAAGTATAGACATCAAGAAAAAGAAGAAAAGCATCAAGTAGGAATTACTACAGGATTAGGTTGGACTAGGGTGGGAGGTGAAATCTTATCCATTGAAGCATTAAAAATACCAGGTAAAGGCAATATTAAAATTACCGGAAAATTAGGTGAAGTTATGCAAGAATCAGTACAAGCTGCTTTTTCTTTAGTCAAGGCTCAGGCTGAAGAATTACAGTTAAATTTAGATGTTTTAAAAGATCATGATATTCATATTCATGTTCCGGAAGGTGCTACTCCTAAAGACGGACCTTCTGCTGGAATCGCTATGGCTACCTCTATTTTTTCTATAATAGGTAATTACAAAGTTAAGAGTGATGTAGCAATGACAGGGGAAATCACACTAAGGGGTAAAGTATTAGCTATAGGAGGATTGAAAGAAAAAATCTTGGCCGCTATAAGAGCTAAGATTAAAACTATTATTATTCCTAAAGATAATGAAAAAGATTTAGTGGAGATACCGAAAAATGTTTTAAAAGGAATAAAAATTGTACCTGTAAGCTATGTAACAGAAGTTTTTGATAATGCTTTAATAAAGTAATTGACTTTTATAAAGATTTAATATATAAGATATAGTGTTGCAGTTTAATAATTTAGGTACAATACAAATTATTAATATCTTTAAAAATACTATAAGATTATAGATTTTTAAAGAAAAATCAAAAATCGGGCGGTTAGCATAATGGTTGTGCATCTCGTTTACACCGAGGAGGCTGGGAGTTCGAGTCTCTCACCGCCCACCACACTTAATACTCAAGACTTATAAAAACTCTATGGTTTTAGGGTTGTCAAGGGAAAAATAAAATATTTTAAAATATGGATTTTGTGGCATCTGTGTTTGTAATGAGAAGCTATTAAATGGGACAAGTGTAATGAGAAGGTATATATGTAATGAGAAGCTATTAAATGGGACAAGAATAATGGTGTGTAGAGTTTAAAATAGTGGGAAATACCGCAGAATAACGGGAAATAGTGGAGATTTTGTTATAATTAGTTCTAAAAAATAAAGGAATTATTAAATGGGACAAGATTTTTATAAAAACATAAGGAAATAGGCACTTTTAAACAAAGTGTCTATTTTTTTGTAAAAAAGCAATGTCCCCTTTTAATAAAAAATATAGCATGTAAAAAACTCTCTACAATCTTTTGAAAATAAGAGTTGTATAGGTTATTTTAAAATATCTTAAAAATAAGGAGTAAAGTCCCCTATTTTTAGGTGATTCTCTATTTACTTGTATCCTTATTAAAATATGAGGGTATAAAATAGCATTTTATTGCTTTACATTTTCTACATTGAATTTCAAATGTAGCTATAGGTTTTGATGATTGTATTTTGATAGGTTCTTTAACAACTGATAGTTTTGAATTGCATTTTGAACATCTAATATCCATGGTATTGCTTCCTTTTTTTTGTTTTATTAAAACAGAAGCTACGCACTTTATTAGTGTTTAAATATATAGGAGTTAAGCCACACTTTTTTCAAGTGCGTAACTCCCTGGTAACAATTATATGTTTATTTCTTTCTAAATGCTAGTACGATTTCTTTATATTTTGTGAATACCTGTTCTAAAGTGATGTTAGGGTTCATTCTTTTTTCTGCCATGATGATTCTTTGCATACCTAAAACCAAGACTTCATCAAACTCAATTTCATTTCTTTCTGCAAATTTTTTAGATTCTCTAAAAATTTCACCAAAGAATTCATCTTCTATATACGGTTCAGCTCTTCCTAACACTAACCAATCCATAGAAACACCTGTTTTCTCACAGATCTGCTGTAGCATATCTGCTCTAGGTTTTGATCTACCACCCCACCAATCAGATATAAGAGAATTAGATACATTGTAAATTTTTGCGAATTCTTTTTGGTTACCATAATAAATTTTTATTACTTGTTTTAGTCTGTATTCTAAGGTTTCTTCTATCTCTTTAAACTCTTGCATAGTATCCTTTTTAATCTAATTACGAATTTTTCATAAAAATATTTGACATTACGAATAATTCGTAATAATATAACCTATATAAGTTAATAAAGTGTAACACAAAAATAAAAAAGGTTAAATGATGGATGTAGCGGATATTAAATATCAACTAGCAAAAAAAGGAATTACTTTTGTGGGTTTAGATAGAAAGAATGGATTAAGTAGAGGAATTTGTAGATTAGCAGTATCTAATCCTCATGCAAAAGGAGAAAAAGCTATAGCTGATGCTTTAGGTATGCATCCTAAAGAAATATTTCCAAATAGATACGATGAGTATGGAAATAGATTAAGACCTCAACCAAAAGAAGAATATCTATACACTCCAAAAATGAGAGCAGAGGCTAGATAATGCTTAAAGAGTATTTTTCTATCGCTGAAATATTAGATCTTAAGTTGGAGGGTTATACCGCTAGATCTAAATTAGTTATTAAAGTGGAAGTTGAAAACTGGTTATTTCAAGTAACTAGATTATCTCATAGTGATAAACCAGTGAAAGAATACCACATCTCTAACTTTCCAGCTAAAACTAGAGAAAAGATAGTAGCAAGATTATTAGAGAGAGCAAAAAAAGAGGCAAGAATAAACGGGAAAAACATTAAA
>NZ_DBKDTU010000113.1:0-822 GCF_055505085.1 Candidatus Hepatincolaceae symbiont of Strigamia maritima | reverse complement strand
GGCGACCACCGAGATCTACACTCTTTCCCTACACGACGCTCTTCCGATCTGGGCTTTTGCTTTACAGTTGGGCGTGCTGCTATCCCAAGCGCAGCTTATTATGTAGGAACACAATAGATTTACTTGGATCTCATCAGACAACAAAAAACCCCTAATGCTTGCAGCACTAGGGGTTTTTGGACTCAATTGGATGAGATTGAATCGGCTTTTGGCGGTGAAAGAGGGATTCGAACCCTCGATACGCTATTAACGTATACACACTTTCCAGGCGTGCTCCTTCAGCCACTCGGACACTTCACCGTATCTCGTCAAACCGATTCAGTCTGTCGAGGCGCGCTAATGTAGTCGATAGCTTTTCAGATGGCAAACTTTTTTTTCAGAATTTTCATGCGCTTAAGGCCGATCCCTCCTTGAAGGGTGTTCGCCCCCCATCGACGACAAGGCAAACCGGCCATTCTCCAGCCTTGCCTACAGCTATATAGAAGAAACCACCCGTTACCCGCAGTGCCATGCAGGCCGATGTCTGGCCACAAGCCTGACTCACCAGTCAGTCACGGCGCTTTACCAGATCTGTCGCGGTGGGTAACTTCTGCTGCACTTCAATACAAGGAATTGCGTCATGAGTGAGTTGATTTCCTACCATCTCGAAGACGGTATCGCGACCCTGACCTTGAGCAATGGCAAGGTCAATGCCATCTCCCCGAACGTGATTGCCGCTTTCAATGCCGCGCTGGATCAAGCAACGGCCGATCGCGCAGTGGTGATCATCACCGGTCAGCCGGGGATTCTTTCAGATCGGAAGAGCGGTTCAGCAGGAATGCC
>NZ_DBKDTU010000112.1:0-2278 GCF_055505085.1 Candidatus Hepatincolaceae symbiont of Strigamia maritima | reverse complement strand
AATATAATAAGGATATCATGAAAAATTATTCAGATATGGTAGAATTTTTTACTCTTTACACTAAAGAAGTAAAAAGATTTATGAATGTTTGGGGGCAAACTATTTTTAGTCCTCTGATTACTATAGGATTATTTTTATTTGTTTTTTATTTCTCGGTAGGAGATAGAATAGATGCACACAAAGTAGGATTTGTTAATTTTTTAGTGCCGGGGTTAATAATGATGGCAATTATGCAGAATGCTTTTGCTAATACTTCTAGTTCTATTATTACTTCTAAAATTATAGGTAATATAGCAGATATGTTAATGTCTCCACTTACTCCCTTACAAATTACTTTAGCGTATTGGTTAGCAGGTATAACTAGAGCAGTACTCATCACTATAGTAGCAATAATAATTTTATTTTTTTCATTATCACTTGATATATATAATATTTTTATTATAGTTTATTTTACATTTGCATCAGCAGGTATTTTAGCACTGCTGGGGATGTTAGCGGCTTTTCTAGCAAAAACCTTTGATCAAATAGCTTATTTTACTACGGTAGTCATAACACCTTTATCTTTTTTATCAGGAACTTTTTATTCCACCTCTAGGTTACCTGATATCATACATAAAATTACCCTATTTAATCCATTTTTTTATATGATAGACGGATTTAGATATGGGTTTAACGGTGTTAATGATTTTTCTGTAATTACAGAAGCTATCTGGTTATTTATACTTAATAGTATCTTGTTATTAATAACCTACTATGTAGTTAGATCTGGCTATAGGTTAAAAAATTAACTATACTATAGGTTATAATATAATAAGAAAAAATTAGCACTAAAGATATTTTTAATTTACACAAGAGATACAAGGTAAATCTTTATACTATAAGAGTAATGATAAAAAGTAAAATACAATGATACATTCCCTGCATGATTATATAATTATTCCCTTAGTGTTATTATTGGTATTATTAAGAAAAAATAAATCTTTTCTGATTTTTATATACTATTATATGCATCCTAAACATCACAAGAATACTGGGGCAATATTTCCCAGCTCTAAGAGTTTAGCAAAGGGGATAACGTCAGGCATAGTTCAAAAGAAACCTAAAAAAATACTTGAGGTTGGGGCTGGTACAGGGGTTTTTACCAAACAAATAATTAATAAATTACAGCCTCATGATACCATTGATATTGTAGAAATTAATACTATTTTTGCTAAAAAATTAGCTAAAAAATATGCTTATCTACCTAATTTGATAGTGCATAATATGTCTATTTTAGATTTTAATCCTGATTATAAATTTAATTATATAATCTCAGGATTACCTTTTAATTATTTCTCTAATAAAATTTTAACTAAGATCTTAAAGAAATATAGCTATTTAATTAATCATGACGGAGTAATTTCGTATTTTGAATATCCTATAGTAAAAATACTTAGAAAAAAGAATTATCAAAAAATAAGGATTATTAATGAATTTCATAGCCACTATATTATAAATCATGTATATATTATTAGAAATATTCCGCCTGCTATTATTTATTATCTTACAACTAAAGATTCTCATAATACGAACTAACCATAATAGACAAAAAATAAATTACCTATTTAAAACCAAGTTACTACTTCATTTATATCTCTACGAGTTTTAGGATGAGTAGGATCTGCATTTCTATAACCAAAAGCTAACATACTTGCAATACCAAAAGTTTGGGTATCAACTTTTAAATTTTCAGTTAGGAAATGATTTATCTTATCTTGGTTAAATCCCTCCATAGGACAGGAGTCTATCTTTAAAGAAGCTGCTGTTAAAATCATATTGGCTAAAGCTATATAAGTTTGTTTAGCAGCCCAATCAAATAATTGTTTCGGATTATTAGTAAGTTTAAAGTCATTGTCTTGAAAATCTTGAATAAAATCTTTTTTAAGCTTGATGACTTCTGGTGGCAGTTTTTGAACTTTAGTAAGAATATGCTCACTATAAGAAGAGGTAGGAGTAATATTCTTTCTTGCTAAAATTAATAATAAATGACTTGCCGTAGGAATTTGTTTTTGCCCGCCCCAAGTTAGTTCTTTTAGTTTTTTTCTTAAATCTGTATCTTGTACTACTAAAAAATGCCAAGGTTCAAACCCAAAAGAACTCTCAGAAAGATTTCCGGCAGTTAAAATTGTGTTAAAATCTTGGTCACTAATTTTTTTAGTGTGATTGAACTCTTTACAAGCATGTCTAAAATTTAAAAGTTCAATGATGTTTTGAGTCATATTCTTTCCTCTTTTATTAA
>NZ_DBKDTU010000111.1:0-2279 GCF_055505085.1 Candidatus Hepatincolaceae symbiont of Strigamia maritima | reverse complement strand
ACACTCTTTCCCTACACGACGCTCTTCCGATCTTTAGTAAAAAGATTGTTATTATTATTTCCTTATGTTATACTCAAAAATGCTTCATAAAAAAAATTTATAAAAATTACTTATAAACTTTAAAATAAGGTATTTATGTTTGTACTTTTTTGTATTACATTTATGGATTTACTGGGATTTGGATTAATCTTTCCTTTATTACCGATGTTTCAAGATAAATTTGGGATAACCCCTTTAGAAATCGGAATCATGGTATCTCTCTTTTCTATTCTTACTTTAGTAGGAAATTTAGTTTTTGGAATTTTAAGTGATAGAATGGGTAGAAAAATTATGTTAGTTATTCCAACCCTTGGTATGGGAATTTCTTATTTATTCACTCCTTTAGCTACCACTTATACTACTTTATTATTAGTTAGGTCTTTAACTGGCTTCTTTTCAGGAAATTTTTCCGTATGTTTTGCTGCTGCCTGTGATTTATCTTCTAAAGAAAACAGAGCTAAAGTCATGGGAATGATGAGTGCTTTTTTTGGGCTTGGCTTTATGTTCGGTCCTGCTATAGGAGGATATTTAGTATTTGTAGATTTTAATCATACCTTTCACATTCCTTTTATTGTAGCAGGTGTATGTGCTGTTCTGGCAGGATTATTCGCCTTATGTTTTTTTAAAGAAAGCTTACCTAAAGCAACTAATGAAGAAGCAACAACTAATATTCTGGCACAATTAAAAAATATAGTCCAAAATAAATTAATGCTTGCTAATTTTGCTTTTGCTACGTTATTAATTTTAACTTTATCTGGGTTTGAAGTGTATTTTAGTATCTGGCTGAATATGGGCTTTAAGCTTAATTCCCTACAAATTGGTATATTTTGGACTATATTTGCCGTAGCTTATACCATAGCACAATTTACCATACCCAGATTTTTTTCAGGTATTAAACCTCTCTATATCGGAATGCTAATGTATGTATTAACTTTCTTACTGATGGCTATGTTTACTAAAAACATTACCGTTACTTTAATTTTAGCACTTTTGATTGCTATAATTGATGCCCTCTTATTTCCCAATATTAATTCTAATATTTCCTTAGAGAGTTCTCCCAGACAACAAGGATTAGTGTTTGGCATTGTAGAGGCTGCAACTAGTATTGGACGGATTATCGGTCCTTATATTTTAGGGTTGGTTTTTACTTATAGTAATATCGCTACCTTGTGGCTAACCACAGCTTTTTTTGCTTTTATTATGCTTTTCTTTGTAAAGAATCTTTTTAATAGACAATCTCTTACCTAGCTTTTAAAGCTATACTATTTTTCTTTTACTCTGCTATTACTTTACAATATTAAAAGGTTATTTATGTTTATATTATTTATTATTACTTTTATTGATCTACTGGGATTTGGTATCTTGTTCCCGCTCTTACCAATGATACAAATGCATTTTCAGCTTACTGTTTTAGAAATCGGAATTATGGTATCTACTTTTTCTATTGCTACTTTATTTGGAAATATTATCTTTGGGATTCTTAGTGATAAAATGGGAAGAAAAACCCTGCTAGTACTCCCACCTATTTTTATGGGAATTTTCTATTTTTTAACCCCTTTTGCTCCTAATTACACAATTTTACTAGTCATTAGGGTTTTAACAGGATTTTGCTCAGGCAATTTCTCAGTTTGTTTTGCCACAGGTTGTGATTTATCCTACAAAGAAACTAGAGCTAAAACTTTAGGAATCTTAAGCGTTGCCTTCGGATTAGGCTTTATGTTCGGTCCTGCTATCAGGGGTTTATTATTAGGTACTGCCAATATATCACTATACATTCCTTTTGTGGTAGCCGGTGGTTTATCTTTAACTTCAGGAATCTTAGCTTTCTTACTTTTTAAAGAAACTCTACTTAAGAAAAATCCAGATGAAAAATCTCACAATATGGTAGAAATTAAACAACAACTTAGGAGTATACTAAAAATATGATGATTTCTCTTACTTTAGCTGTTATAATTTCTATTGCCGATGCTCTAATTTTTACAAATATTAATTCTAATATTTCTTTAGAAAGTTCCCCTCACCAACAGGGTTTAATTTTTGGAATAATTGAGGCTGCAACAAGTATCGGTAGAGTCTTATGTCCTTATGGATTAGGGATAATCTTTAGTTATAGTTCCATTTATATCTTATAGTTATTTATAGCATTTCTTTCTTTTATTATGTTGTTTTTTGTAAAAGGATTATTTACTATTCAATCATCAAATAGCTAATTGCTTTTTTAAGATTTTACACTTATAATA
>NZ_DBKDTU010000110.1:0-11121 GCF_055505085.1 Candidatus Hepatincolaceae symbiont of Strigamia maritima | reverse complement strand
TATATACATAAACTTTATTATAAGATATTGTTTCTTAGTGTATAATATTTATTATTTAAGTAACAGGAAAAATTGATCTAGTATTTTACTTCTTTAAAATATAAACCCTGCGGAGGTGCTGCTAACCCTCCTTTTGTTCTATCTCTTGCTAAAAAGGCTTTTTTAAAATCTGCCACACTCCATTTTGCAAGTCCTACTAAACTTAAACTTCCGATAATATTCCGTACTTGGTGATGTAAAAAAGACGGAGCTTTAAAAAGTAGAAAAACATCATTATTAGTATTTGTAATTTTGATACTATTGATATTTTTAAAAGGAGTTTTAGCCTGACAAGCACTGGCTCTAAAAGTAGAAAAATCATGGAATCCTATTAATAAATTAGCAGCTTGTTGCATATTTTCTAAATTAAGGGGTTTAATAATTTGCCAAAATAAATTTTTTTGAAATGTTAAGGGTGCAGCTCTATTTAAGATTTTATATTCATAAATTCTCTCAAGTGCTGAAAATCTTGCGTGAAACTGAGAGTTAGCTCCTAAATTCTCACATGAAATTATAGAAACAACATAATCTTTTAGATAAAAATTTAAAGCATCCCTAAGGCGTTTTGAGCAAAAATCTTTTATTAAATCAAAATGAATAACTTGTCCAGTTGCATGTACTCCGGTATCAGTTCTTCCAGCACAATAAATTTTAGTAGAGGTTTTTGATAGTTGTAGAATGGCTTTTTCTACTACTTCTTGGATAGTAATTAAAGTTTTTTGTTTTTGAAAGCCATAAAATGCACTGCCGTCATATTCTATTATGAGCTTGTATCTAAACATAGGTAAATCTCTTAATACTCCAAACCTTAATATTCGATAGCACTTAAGAAAAAACTATCTATTAAGAAAATTTTCTTAATAGATAGTTTAGTTCATAATTTTTTTTAAAGATAATGATAATAAAATTAAATTACCTTCTATCTCCTACCAATCTTAATAACATTAAGAAAAGATTGATAAAATCCAAATAAAGAGATAGAGCTCCCATAATAGCTTTTTTGCCGTGTACTTCACTGTCATCCATAGAATTATACGCTAATTTTATTTTTTGAGTATCCCAAGCAGTAAGACCGGTAAATACTAATACTCCAATAATTGATACTACAAATTGCATGGCAGAACTTTTTAAGAAGATATTCACTATAGAGGCAATAATGATTCCGATTAAGCCCATCATTAGGATTGAACCAAACTTTGAAAGGTCGGTTTTAGTAGTATATCCGTAAATACTCATAGTTAAAAAAGTTGCAGAAGTAATAAAAAATACTCTAGCAATACTCACGCCGGTATAAACCATGAAAATAGAAGCTAAAGATAATCCCATTACTGCAGAGAATAACCAAAATAATAGTTGAGCGGTTTGGCTACTAAGTTTGTTAATTCCAAAACTTAATACTAAAATAAAAGCTAAAGGAGCTAACATTACAACAAAAGATAATCCTGACCCAAAAATAGCTTGGAAAACAGTTGGAGAATTAGCGGTTAAATAAGCTACTAGTCCAGTAATTAACAATCCGCTGCACATATAGTTATAAATTTTTAGCATATAAGCTCGTAAACCTGCATCAACTGTTTGTATAGTGTCGTGTTGATATTTTAATTCATTCATTAAATTTTCTCCTATTAGGTATTAATGTATACTACTATATATAGTAGTTTTTTTAAGAAAAATCAAGCTCTATCTTGCAGTTAGTAAAAATTTTTATTATAAAATGTTATCTAAAAATGTATTTTCTACCCTATAAAGCATCTGTAGAGCCTTGTACAATATTAAAAAAGCAAGTTACAGGATTAATATCTTTTTTATTTTGGTTGTAGGATTTTAAATAAACTAGTTTAGAATTTCTCCAAATCACATTAAAAATACAAGTAGCTTGTCTATATTGCCAAATCTCAGAATTTTGTTCTACTTTTGTTAATTGAGGAGCCCCGATGAGGTTAAAAATATCATTTTTTGTTAAAGCGTAGACATAATCAGGATTATTTTGATTTTTCAAAAAATCTTCTTTAGCAAGTTTGTGCTCTTCATTTTGATAGATTGTTAAGGTTGATATCTCATAAGATTTAGCAAAAGCATAATCTTTTTCGCTAAAAGAGTTATTTTTATGGTTAGAAGTACAAGCTACAAGAAGTAGCAATAATAGTAATAAAAATATTTGTCTTTTGAAATAATGCATAAATTTAGTATACTTATGAGGTAATAATTATTATATATTGTATGTTAGCAATAATAACAGTAAATATCAAAAATAAAAAATAAATGGATTTTAAGTTAATGGAAATTAGAAATATTGCAATAATTGCCCACGTTGATCACGGCAAAACTACTCTGGTAGATGTTCTATTAAAACAGAGTGGAACTTTTAGAGATAATCAACATGTAAATGAAAGAGTTATGGATTCCAATGATTTAGAAAAAGAAAGAGGAATTACTATTTTAGCAAAGTGTACTTCTCTTAGGTGGAAAGATTATAAAATTAATATTGTAGATACACCGGGACATGCAGATTTTGGAGGGGAAGTAGAGCGTATATTAGGTATGGTAGAGGGGGTAATTTTATTAGTGGATAGTCAAGAAGGTCCTATGCCTCAAACTAGATTTGTTACCGCTAAAGCGTTAAGTTTAGGATTAAAGCCTATAGTTGTGATTAATAAAATGGATAAAACTGATAGAAGACCTCAAGCAGTATATGAAGAAATTTTTGATTTGTTTGCTAATTTAGATGCTAATGAAGAGCAATTAGATTTTCCTATATTATATGCAGCAGCTAGGGATGGTTGGGTGTCTGATAGTGAGGAGAAACAAACCACTAATGTAGATAAACTGTTTGCAGCCATAATAAAATATGTAGCCCCGCCAACTAAGCATAATATAAAATTTTCTATGGTTACAACTATGTTAGAAAATGATACTTATGTCGGCAGAATTTTAACAGGTAAGATTTATAGCGGGAATGTAAAAGTTGGGGATAATATAAAAGCCCTAGATAGGGATGGTAACTTAGTTGAAAAAGCTAAAGTTTCTAAGATCATGGTTTTTGAAGGCTTAAAGAAAGAATCTGTGGAAGAAACTTTTTGCGGGGATATTATTTCTATTTCCGGTTTCTCTAAAGCTACAGTATCTGATACCTTATGTGATGTAGAAGTAGATACTCCTCTTTATGCCAAAGCTATTGATCCACCCGTATTATCCATGGTTTTTTCTGTCAATGATTCTCCTTTGGTTGGAAAAGACGGTAAAAAATTAACCTCGAGATTAATTAAAAATAGATTGGACAAAGAGCAGGAAGCTAATGTTTCTATTAAGGTTCAAGAAACTGAAAATACTGATAGTTTTGAAGTGGCAGGTAGAGGGGAATTACAGCTTTCTATTATTATTGAAACTATGCGTAGGGAAGGTTTTGAATTGTCAGTAGGGCGTCCTAAAGTATTAATTAAGGAGATTGATGGTAAAAAACAAGAACCTATGGAATTAGTACAGATTGATGTGGATGAAGAATTTGCAGGAATTGTAATAGAAGCTTTACAAAAAAGAAAAGGTAGAATTGATGGAATGTCTTCTACTAATGATCATAAACAAAGAATAGTTTTTATAGCTCCAACTAGGGGGTTAATAGGTTATTATAGTAAATTCTTAACAGATACTAAGGGTACAGGAACTATGTCTCGTATTTTTTATGCTTATGAAGAGTTAAAAGGACCTATTGAAAGTCGTTATAAAGGAGTTCTGATTTCTAATTCTAACGGGAAAGCTGTGGCTTATGGTTTGTTTGGGTTGGAAGATAGGGGTACTTTATTTATTTCTCATAATGATGAAGTTTATCAGGGTATGATTATCGGTGAACATAATAAAGATAATGATTTAGAAGTAAATCCTTTAAAATCCAAACAACTTACTAATATGAGAGCTTCTGGGAAAGATGATGCTGTTACCTTAACTCCTCCTAGGAAAATGTCCTTAGAAGAAGCTATATCTTATATAGAAGATGATGAATTAATTGAAGTTACACCACACTATATTAGATTGAGAAAAAAATATTTAGATAGTGCCTTTAGAAAAAGATATGATAAAAATAAATAATTAACTACTAATATTAAAATTAATGAACATAAGGAGATAAAATATGGATATTTCTAAAATTAAATTAGGAAATAACCCTACTGAAGAATTTAATGCTATAATTGAAATTCCCAGTGGTGGTGTACCGATAAAGTATGAAATTGATAAAGAATCAGGAGCTTTAATAGTAGATAGGTTTGTTGCTACTCCTATGTATTATCCGACTAATTACGGATTTTTACCTAATACTTTAGGGAAGGACGGAGATCCTCTTGATGTTTTAGTAATTACTCCTATCCCTATAATGGCTGGTTCTGTAATTAAGGTAAGACCGATTGGGGTATTATTAATGGAAGATGAAAGTGGGATTGATGAAAAAATCATAGCAATTCCGGTAAATAAAGTAACAATAACCTATAAAGACATACAAACCTATAAAGACTTACCGGAAATACTCTTAAAACAAATTACTCATTTTTTTGAAAGATATAAAGATTTAGAACCTAATAAGTGGGTAAAAGTTCAAAGTTTTGCAGATAAAGAAAAAGCCCAAAATTTAATTAGAGAAAGCATTATAAGAGTCGAGAAATAAAGTATATGGTTTTATTCTTTTTAGAGTTTGTATAGATATCTTCTTTAAGGATTTACTTTCTTTTTTATAAGGTGTATAGTACTATAATGAAATAAATATAATTTGCTTCATAGGGTTTAAAAGTTATTTTTAGTAAAAAATTAACCCTATAGTAATTATACTTAAAAGTGTTGTGAATTAAATATATTAAACTCTATAGAAAAATCTTTAGGAATAGACTTTATGAGTATACGTTTTATTGACAAAATTAGTGTTATTATGTTAAAGAATTTATATGTTGAGATTTAAAGTTATAATTATTTTATTGGGAACACTATTAAGTTCTTGGGGTTATGCTAATCAATACAGTGCGTTTATATTAGGTAATAAAATTTTAATTGAAGATACTAAACCCAATAAATATAAAATGGAAATAGGTGGTGGAATAACTTATAATTCGGTAAGGATTCACTATCAACCCTATCTAACAATGGATAAAATTGCTATTTACTACGACTTCTTTTATGAACAACCTATTAATTTATCAATAGGTTGGGGACAGTACGGATTTATAAGAAAGTATCAACCTGAATTTAACAGTCAGGATGCAGATTTTTATCAAAATGATATTCTTTTAGCGGTAACTTTAACACCCATTAAATATTTTTCTTTTTACAGTGAATATGAGATGAGAAATTTTCGTTTTTTTGTAGGAGTCAGAATAAATTTCTATACTAAAAATACTGTAGTTCAAATTAAGTCTAATACTGAATTAGAGGAAGAAATACAAATTGAAGAAGCAAAAAGTAATTATAAGAGGGGAAATTAAAGATATTATTGAATTGAATAATATCAACAAAACAACAAAGGAGTAAAAAAATGCTAAAAATTTTAACTAGTATCATGATGTTCTTCATCTTAACCCTAAATGTATTTGCGGTTATTCCGGAGATATATTCAAGTGCAGGCTATTTACGTGGCACTAATAAAATTGCCGATAATAGTTCTGCTAATAACGGATACGCTATGAAATTGGGAGTTAGACCAATTACTCTTCCTATTCCTATACTATCTAATTTTAGAATAGAAGCACAATATGAAGGCTCAAAATCTAAAGTACTTAACTATACTGCTTTTGGAGCAGGATTATACTATGATTTAATTACCATTTTACCTATAGTTACACCTTATGTAGGGGTTGGGGTTTTACAATCTGATTTTACATTTAGAACAAATAATTTTTCTGATGCATTGCAGCAAAAAGGCGATACTAAGAAAAATGCTAAAATATTAACTCTTACAGCTGGAATAGATGCTAAAATTCCTATAATGGGATTAAGTGGTTATGCAGAGTATAGATATGCAAATACTGCTACTTTTAAATCTAACATAGTTGAATTTGCGGTTGATCATGCCACAAAACGTAACTTTGTGTCTCAGGGGATTTTTATAGGATTATCATATAAATTTTTGTAAGGAAAATAATAACTAAAAAAAGAGGATAATCGCTAGATTATGGTAATAAGATTAAGTAATTTTATTAAAGTGCCATGATTAAAAATGTTGTATCCCCTTATAATGTATACTATAATACTAAAGATATGATTATAATGAAAAAATTAATGAGTAAAAAATTATTATTCTTTGTGGTTGGTTCTTTATTTATTGTTAGTAATTCTCTTGCGGCAGTTAGTGAATATGATGATTATAAAAAAGACTCTTATCCTTATAAAAGAAAATTTGCAGATGTTTATATCGGAGGAGCGATTCATTTAGAATCTAATCACTCAATATCTAATGCAGGATATGGAAGATTATTTAATCCCGAAGAGTTTCTTCCTGATATCGGAATATCTGCTCATATTGGATTAAGACCTTTTGAGTATGTTTCTTTTTTTAGAAACTTTAGGATAGAAGGAGAACATTATTTTCATTACAGTTATTTTGATATTAAATATAATCAACACGCACTAGGGGTACCTCCTAGAACTAGTTTAGAGCCAAGGGGTCAAATTAGTTTGCAAGGGAAAGGAATGGTTAATGCTTATTTTGACTTTAGATACTTTAGTGATTTTATTTATCCTTATGTAGGATATGGTACGGGATTAGGTTATCTAAAATATCAAGGTGTTGATTATAATATGTTAGAAAATGGTACCGGTGAGCAATATAGAGGCCGTGACAATGTACGAGTAAAGCAACTTATAGTGGGCTTTCAGGTGGATAATAAGATTATTAAATCATCATTTTTTATTGAATATAGGTATTTACTCTCAACAGAAATTACAATTGTGGCACAGCAGCTTGGAACATCTGACCCAGAGACTCTTTGGCCTCCAGACTTTCAGCCCCCTCCAAATAGGAAAAGTGGCTTTAAAGCTCATATGATTTCCTTCGGGCTAAAATATTATTTGTATTAAGAAAATAAATTAGTAATTATTGGTAAAATATTATGGAAAAGTGGGGAAAAAAAATCACCCCCATTCGGGAAGAAACAGAAACTACCCCAGTTATTAAACAATATTTAGAAATTAAGCAAAAACATCAAGATTGTTTACTCTTTTTTAGATTAGGTGATTTTTATGAACTATTTTTTGAAGATGCTAAAGTTACAGCAGCTGAATTAGGTATAGTTTTAACTAAAAAAGGAGGAAACAAAGGAGATCCTGTTCCTATGTGTGGTATTCCTTTTCATAGTTATGAATCTTATGTAAGTAGATTAATAAAAGCAGGTTATAAGGTAGCTATTTGTGAACAATTAGAAAGTCCTGCTGATAGTAAAAAACGAGGTTACAAAGAAATAATCAAACGAGATGTAGTTAGAATTATAACCCAAGGCACTTTAATTGAGGATAGTTTATTAGATAAAGATACTTATAATTATATTTGTAGTATTTATGTTCATAAAAATAATATTTTTGTAGCTTGGGTTGATATATCAGTCGGAGACTTTTTTGTAGAAAGTACTATACTTAATAACCTTAAAAACATTTTAAGTAAAGTTAATCCTAAGGAAATTCTCTTAACTGAAGATTTGTTTAAACATAAACTTTTACTTGAATGGAAGGCTGTTTGCAGTATTATATCTAAAGAACGCTATAATTATATTAGTGCTAAAAAAGTACTTGAGAATTTTTTTACAAACCAATATAGTTCTTCAAAAATTAATTTAGAGTCTTGGGAAACTACAGTAGCTGGGGTACTCTTAGATTATATTTTATTAACTCAGAAGGAAGGAAAACCAAATATTTTACCTCCCAAACTATATCAAAGTACTCAAATTTTAAAAATAGATTATTTTACCAGAAGAAGTTTAGAGCTTGATAAAAATAATAGAGGAGCTTATAAGGGTAGTTTAAAACATGCTATAGATTATACTATTACTGCAGCAGGTTCTAGATTATTAGGATTATGGTTAAATTCCCCTAGTACTTCCCTTAGTGAAATTAATAACCGTCTTGATAGTGTGGAATTTTTTCTTAAAACCCCTACAATTAGAGATAAGATTAGAACGGTTATCAAAGGATTTTTAGATATAGAGCGTTGTATTTCCAGAATTTCTTTAAATAGATCTTCTCCCAGAGATTTAGGAGCAATTAAAGAATCTTTACGGGTATTTGCTGATATTAAAGATTTTTTTTTAGGAACTACAGTCTCAGATTATTTGCAAAATAGGATCAATGCCATTGATACTTTCTCTGATCTATTAGAACAATTAAACAGGGCCTTATTGCCTGACTTACCGGTTACCCATAAAAGCGGAGGCTTTATTATCAAAAACTATGATGTAGTATTAAAAAGTTTGGGAGCAAGAAAACAGGAAACTACCAATGCAATTCTAGAATTACAAAGAGAATATATTTTTATTAGTGGTATTAGTTCTTTAAAAATTCAATATAACCAAATTATGGGATATTTTATTGAAGTTTCTAGTAAACAAGCCTCTAAAATGCTGAATAATAAACTTTTCACACATAAACAAAGCTTATCTAATGTAGTGCGCTATACTACAGAAGCATTAATAGAATTAGAAAATATTTTATTAAAATCACAACAGGCTTTTTTGGAAAAAGAAATAGAAATTTATCAAGCTTTATGTAAAATGGTTTTAGAGCAGAAGGATATTTTATCAAAAACCATACAAGCAATCTCTCAATTGGATATTTTGTGTGCGTTTGCTTTTTTGGCAGAGCAGAAAAATCTGATTAAACCTGTAGTTGATGCTTCTACAGTATTTAAAATAATAAAAGGTAGGCATCTAGTTATAGAAGAAAGTTTAAGAAGAGAAGTAACTAATAGTTTTATTGCCAATACTTGTGACATGACACAAGATAATAATTTATTTCTAATTACAGGTCCTAATATGTCAGGAAAAAGTACTTTCTTAAGGCAGAATATTATAATGATTATTTTAGCTCAAATGGGTTGTTTTGTACCTGCAGAAAAGGCACATATTGGGATTACCGATGCTATTTTCTCAAGAGTGGGGGCAAGTGATGATTTATTTCAGGGGAATTCAACTTTTATGGTAGAAATGTTGGAAACTTCTACCATTTTAAATAATGCCACGGAGAAATCTTTTATAATTTTAGATGAAATCGGGAGAGGTACTTCTACATATGATGGTTTATCTATAGCTTTTGGGGTGGTTGAATATATTCATAATCAAATTAAAGCCAGAACTTTATTTGCTACTCATTATCATGAATTGGTTACTTTAGAAGAAAAATTATGTAGATTATCCTGTTTTACTGTAAAAGCTAAAGAATGGCAAAATAATATAGTGTTCTTACATGAGGTAATTCCTGGCAATGCCGATAAATCATATGGTATTCATGTGGCAAAAATTGCTGGTATGCCAAAATCAGTAATAATAAGTGCTCAAAATACTTTAAAAAATTTAGAATTTCAAAATATACAACCTAAAAAGTTAGATTTATTTAGTTATAGTACTCAAATAGCTAAGGATAATATAATAACTCCAAAATTAGAGGTATATCCAGTAAATGCTCAGGCAGAGATTATTCCAACTACTTTAATTAATCATGATAATGAACAGTATCACCTTCAGCAACAAAACTTACAAGAATTAAAAAATACACTCCTAGATTTAGATATTAATAATATCACACCGAAAGAGGCTTTAGATATTTTATTTAAGCTAAAACAAGAGCTTAAATAGTTTAATGTTTATAGAATATTTAAGATTTTTATGTTATTACATAAAGTAGATAAGTAATTTTAGTAAAAATTGTTAAAGAGTAGCCTTGTTTAGTCTTAAAAATATTTTTAAATTTAGTTTCTTTACGTTCTTAAGTAGATTTTTAGGATTAATTAGAGACACCCTACTAGCTTATTATTTAGGAGCTGGGAAGTACTCTGATGCTTTTTTCGTAGCCTTAAAATTACCTATGATTTTTAGAAGTCTCTTTGCAGAAGGATCTTTTCAATCAGCTTTTGTACCGTTATTTGTTTCCTATAGAAAAAATAATTTAGAAGCAACTAAAGGTTTTGCTTCTCAAATCTTAACCATTATGAGTATGATATTATTATTATTAATAATTATAATGGAATTTTTTATGCCTGAGGTAATTATATTAACTGCTCCAGGTTTAAAAATTACTAGTATGGAAACCTTTAATTTAGCAGTAACACTTACTAGAATCACACTACCGTATTTATTTTTTATATCTTTAGTAACATTTTATGCAAGTGTTTTAAATGCTGTGAATAGATTTGTTTTAGCTGCAACTCTGCCTGTATTTTTTAATGTATCTATGATTATTAGTATATTATATTCTGACTTTTTTACTGATAGAGCTACGGCTGCAGCAATGGGTGTAACCTTAGGGGGGATTCTACAGCTTCTAATAGTATTTTATGGTTGTAAGAAATTAGGTTTAAATATAGGATTTAGTAAATTAAAAAAAATACTACCACCTACTAAAGTATTTTTTAAGAATTTAATACCGGTTATTTTTGGAGCCGGAATTTATCAAATAAGTGTAATTTTTAATATGGTAGCAGCTTCTTTTTTTCCAGTAGGTTCAATTTCTTATTTATTTTATGCGGATAGAGTTCATCAATTCCCCTTGGCAATTATAGGAATAGCAATTGGCACAGTCATTTTACCTATTGTTTCCAACAAAGAAAAATTTAGTACAGAAGAGCTTTATAAAGTAAAAAATCATGGTTTATTATATGGGGTGGCTTTAAGTTTGCCTGCTACGATTGGATTAATATTTTTAGGTGAAGAAATCTTATATATTCTGTTTCAAAGGGGAAAATTTAATCTTATAGAGGTGCAATATACTTATTATGCTTTAAGTGCTTATGTTATAGGGCTACCTGCTAATATTTTAACTAAGGTTGTATTGCCGTTTTTTTATGCCGAAGGAGATACGAAAACCCCATTTTATAGTACTCTAATAGCTTTAATGGCTAATATA
>NZ_DBKDTU010000109.1:0-2359 GCF_055505085.1 Candidatus Hepatincolaceae symbiont of Strigamia maritima | reverse complement strand
GGGAATTATATACTTTTTTACCCTAACTAAAATAATTTTTATTAGCTAGTTGTAAAAATTCTGATAAACTTAAAACTTTTTTGAGATAACCACTAACTTGTTCTTTTAACCAAACCTCAGCACCTTTTTTATAGCCTTGACCATCTAAAATAATAATAGTATAATACCTAATTTTTTTATATTTAATACTAAAAAAGGGTATTTTTCATCAACAGAACCACCAATTTGTTGCCACTTACATTCTATTACTAAATTATTCTTAAACTTCTCAGGATGAAACAATATAAAATCACATTTTCTTATTGTTTCATAAATAGTTGTACCAACTACTACTTGTTTAGAATAAATTGGCTGTTCTGCTATTTGTGAGAAAGAAATAAAGCTTTTAGGTTCAATCTCTGTATAAGCAGATCTTTTTAAGATGTTTTCAATTGTACTTTCTAATTTGTTGCCATTAATGTTTGCTGTAGAGCCACTACTTTTTTTCATAATTTAAAATCAATAATTCTTTGCCATTTTTTCTATTGTCTGCTTTACAATTAACAAATCTAGGAGCAGTTATTTCATAAATATTATATGATTTATATTGCTCTTTTATAAAGTCTGTATCGGAGTTAGATAACATAAATTTAACTCCGCTTTTTGTTAGTTTATCACAAAACTCTCTTAATTCAATCTGTTTATTTTCATCAAATACACTAGAGTTATAACCTAGAAAAGTATTATGGTAAGGTGGATCAAAATATACAAAATCATCTTTTATAAGATTTATTTTACTATAATCTTGGCATTTAATATCAACATTTTGTAAATAACTACTACATAATCTTAGATTATCTATATCTACAATACTAGGGTTTGTGTACTTTCCAAAAGGACTATTAAACTCTCCTTTTTTATTTACTCTATATAAACCATTATAACAAGTTTTATTAAGATATATAAATCTAGCCGATACCTCTACAGGATCCTCTAGGAATTGTTTTTCTCTTAAACTATAAAAATAATCTTCACAATGATTATTTTTATGTAATTGTAATAACTTAATAAGATTCTCTACATTCTTTTTAATTACTATGTATGTAGTAATTAATTCTAAGTTTAGATCACTGATAAATGAGTTCTTTGAACCTAAATTAAAAAAAACAGCTCCTCCGCCAACAAAAGGTTCATAGTAGTTATTAAAATTTTTAGGGAAGTGGATTTTTATTTCTTTTAATATAGATCGCTTACCTCCTACCCATTTAACAAAGGGGGTAGCATTACCATCAAATAAGCTTATCTTTGATTGTGTATCTTGGGCTACTGCAATTAAAAAATCATCAAAGTTGTATTTTTTTTCTAACATATTAAATCTTTATATTTTAATCTTTTATTAACAGAATTAATTAGTAAACAAGTAAAAAAATCTTCTAGGGATAAATCTCTATGATTATATCTAAAAACAAATTCATCTATATATCTTTGAAGATGCTTTTTACTCATTTGATGGTATATGCCTATAAATCCTCTTTTAAATAACGCCCAAAAAGATTCTATAGTGTTTGTATGGTTTTTACCATCAACATATTTACCTTCTCCATGATTTACTTTTTTATGATTATAAAATGAATTTACAGAATTATAAACTCTAAATTCATCTGTATATATATTAGAACCTATAGAAATATGATTAAAAATAATTTTTTGAAGTGTTTTAGTGTTTACTTTATCAACTGCCTTAGCAATCAATTTACCTTTTCTTTCTACTGCACCAATAATTGCAACTTTATTTTTTGTACTCCTACCTTGAGTGGTTCGTCTTCTTTCGTTATTATGTTTATTCTTTTCTTTACCGCCAATATAGGTTTCGTCTATTTCAACATTATTTGATAGTTTTAGAAAACCACTCTTTTTAATATCTCTTATTCTTTGCAATATAAACCAAGCTGTTTTTTGCGTGCAACCTATATCTTTAGATAATTTAACTGATGAAATACCTTTAGAATGTCTACCTACAAGATAAATAGCAACAAACCATTTCTTAAGTGATAAGTTTGAACTCTCAAATATAGTGCCTGTTTTAATACTAAACTTATTTTTACAGGAATTACATTTTAAAGTTTTACCATCTTTATATTCATAAATTTTGTGTTTAACCCCACACTTATGACAAAAAGAGCCGTTTGATCATATAATCTTTTTAAAATATTCTATGCAAACTTTTTCATTTTTAAAATATTCAGTTAATTCAATTAAATTATTAAATTTCATAGCTTTTTTCATTTATATTATTAATATAATTAAGTATACACTTATATTTTAATTAAATCAACATCTTTAGATCATTTTAGGGTAAAAAAGTATATAATTCCCTTAA
>NZ_DBKDTU010000108.1:0-11258 GCF_055505085.1 Candidatus Hepatincolaceae symbiont of Strigamia maritima | reverse complement strand
TAAATAATAGTATAATTATGTATAAATTGATCGTATTTGTTAATGTTTTTTTTATAATTTTTATACATTATTATAAAATACACATGAAGTATAGGCAAAGAAAATATTATGTGGTTTGCACCCGTAGCTCAACCGGATAGAGTATCTGACTACGAATCAGAAGGTAGGAGTTCAAGTCTTCTCGGGTGTACCAAAAAATCTATTCAAGAAAGGATTGTTAATGTATAACAACAATAATTACAATAATACTTATAATAGACAAAGGGGCTATTCTAATTATAGTAACAACCCTATGGGAAATTACGCCTCTAACCAAGGCACGCAAAATTCTGGCTCTATACCTAATACTGCAGGTAATTATAACAATCAAAATGCTTATCCCCAACCTACTTATAGTAATAGGAATAGTTATGGTGGAAATCCTTCTTCCAGAACCCAAGGATATAGTTCCCAAAATTATGGCAATTATAGAAAATCAAGATCACAACAGGGATCTAATTCCTCATATTACGCACCTGGACAATCAAGAAATATTCCCTCCCAAGATTATGATGATAGGAATCAAAATTTAGCAACCTATCCTAATGCTAGATCATATGAGAAAGATCCTAACAAAAGACCATCAAGAAGAGCTTCTGCCTCAAGAGCTAGTGGTTTTTTTTCTCGCTTAAGTAGAATTATAGAAGATGATTACCAAAGAGAAGAAAGCAGACCTCTGTACACTGATAGGTTAGATGATAGAAAAAATTATAGAATTAAACCTTTTGCAAGAGATTTTGAAGAAGAGGACAGACTGGCACGTAAATCACGTAGATATGAAGAAGATTACTATGATGAGGAGGATGATTTTGACGACAGAAGAAATAAAAAATCTAAGAACTTCCGAAGAGATGATGAGGAGGATGATTTTGACGACAGAAGAAATAAAAAATCTAAGAACTTCCGAAGAGATGATGAGGAGGATGATTTTGACGACAGAAGAAATAAAAAATCTAAGAACTCCCGAAGAGATGATGAGGAGGATGATGATGATGATTTTAACGACAAAAAAGCTAAAAAACTTAAGCAACCTGAAGACTTTGACTATTTTGATGATAAAGAGAGTCAAGACAAAAAAAAGAAACTAAAAAAAAAAACTTTTGGAATTTTTTAAGCAGGAAGGGGTAAAAAATAAACAGCTAAAGGTATCTTATCTTAAAGAACAGTTTAGAAAACTAAAACCGCAAATTTATACTAAAAAAATTAAAGCTTTATTTCTTGTAACTCTAGCTTTTTTCACATCTATAATTATTTATGGCTATGTTATTAGTTATATTAATCCTACTAAGATTATTCAAAGTTATTATATTGATGGGATGTCTTTAGAAGTTTTTGATAGTAAAAAAGTTTCACTTTATTATACCAATTTTGCTTTAGAAAATATTGCTACAGGAAATTCTCTTTTAAAATCTAATCTCTTATCAGCTATGCTTTCTATGCATAATCTATTAGAAGAAAAAGATACTTGTAAAGTTTACAGTACCTCTAAGGGAAATTCTGAATGCAAGTACTACTATCCTAATTTTTTACATACTAAATTCTTTATAGAGAAAACTATGGCTCTTAATCCTTTACAAAAGTTTATAGTTTTAAAATGGTTTATTGATCATTTTCCTCTATCTAATTTTTTAGAATTTTATTTTAATTTTACTTATTACGGTAGCGGTTTATTAGGCATAAATAATGCCAGTGCAGCTTATTTTAAGAAACCTTACACAGAATTAACTGTTGCAGAAATAGCATTTTTATTAGAATTAGCTTATAAAAATAATAATATTTTTTATGATTATACCCCAAATCTTATTACTAAAAATGCTATTATTGATCAAATGAAAAAAGATGATTTTATTAGTATAGAAGAGGCTACAGTTGCTAGAAGTACTACTTTTAAAGAAATAGAACTAAATACTAATCTCCATTACTCGTTACTGGATAATCTACTAACTCAGGGAGTACATTATCTGAATAGAAGTTCTGTTATTAATATTAATACTTACTTATCTGCTGAAATATCTACTATAGCTTCTAGCATTGCGATAAATACTTTATCTGCCTATGATATACCAAATAGCTCAGTTATTATTTTTAGAGATGGATTACTTGTTACTAGTTTTACCCAAGCAATAGATGAAAATCACTCTACTTATTACTTAAGAAAATTACCTGATTTTATCAGTCCGCTAGCTTTTAAACCTTTTTTATATTTAATATCTTTAAATAATAGAATCCCTATCCCCTCTTCTTTATTAAATAAAGACTATCAAACTCTTATAACTGATTATTATTTATTTAAAGGAGATCAATCCAAAAAAGAAAATGTTGACCTTTTGAATTCTCCTAATATTGCTAAAATTATTAGGAGATTCTCTTTATTAGAGAAGAGTTTATTTTCTAAAACTCAACAAAAAATCTATGAGGACTTTTTTAATACTTTTAATTTAAGTATTTTTACAGAAAAAACAATGCCTAAAAATATGCCTACTTATACCTACATAGGAGTACAAGGAAATATTAAAGATGCTGCAAATTTAGTATATGCTTTTGCAAATAAAGGTTTGTCCGGGGATCATATTTATTTAAAAAATATTAATAGTTACTATTTTGATAAATATACCCAAGAGGAAATGCTAAATACTAAGAATTTGGAAACTATAGATTCACAAATTAGTGATTTTGAATTTACTAGTTCTAAGGAAAAAATAAAAGTTATAACAGATAAAAATATAGCTTTTGCCTATTCAGGTAATTATGTAATAATAACGTGGTTAGGAGATATTAATAAAACAGCTGAAGAGAATTATGCTACAAATTATAGCCCTATTAATAGATCTATGATTAAGCAAATTATTAAATCTCTAAAATAAGTATTTATATAGTTAAAGACTTATGATATAATTTTTAGTATATAAGTTAAGTAGATTTAAATGATAAATAATGTGAATTATAAGCTAACTTTAGTTCTAATGTTAGGGCTAATTTTTAAACGTGTGCCGTTATTTTTATTACAACCTATTTTTGGTTATGCAATAAAAATAATGTGGCAAAAGCATCCAGGGATTTTTGAAAGACTAAGTCAATATTCTCATGCTACTTTTATTATTAATCCTATAGACTTACCTTTTGTATTTTATTTAAAACTTAGTTCTATTAACCCTACATTAAAAGCCATTAGACGTACTGAAAAATTTTATGCCAATGCTACAATTAGTGGTACTTTAGAAAATTTACTAGCTCTTTTTGAAGGAAAAATTGACGGAGATGCAGCATTTTTTTCTAAAGATTTAGTAATAGAGGGATCTACTACTTTAGTAGTAGCCTTAAGAAACGCTATAGATAGTGAAAATGTAGATATTATTAAAGATTTAGCTACAGGCTTCGGAAAATTATCTACACCTATGGAAACTTCACTTTTTAAAGCTTTAGGAATTTATCAAGCAATTTCTAAAGATCTCAATACCCTTAGTACTGCTTTATTAGCAGAAACTAACCAGACTATAACCAACCACGAACAAAAAATTGCTAATCTGGAAGATTTACTACATAATTTAAATAAAAAAATGGTAGTAAGTTTTAGACAACCTGTTCGTAGAAAAGCCGATTACAAACCAATTGAAAATCAAGAACTTAATAAGGAGATAACTGATGAGCACCTATGATATGGAATTAATATGTCCTGCAGGAACACCGGCGGCTTTAGAAGTAGCAGTAAAAGAAGGAGCTCATTCAGTATATTGTGGCTTTAATAACGCTACAAATGCAAGAAATTTTCCAGGTTTAAATTTTTCAAAGAATGAGTTAAAAATGGGAGTAGAACTTGCTAGTGATAATAATTCTAAGGTTTTAGTAGCTATTAATACCTACCCCACCGCAAACAACGTATCTCTATGGCATAAAGCCATTGATGATGCTGCTTCATGCGGAGCTTATGCTGTTATTCTAGCCGATATCGGTCTTTTAGCCTATGCCCAAAAAAATCATCCTCAACTAAGACGTCATCTCTCAGTACAGGCTACAGCTTCCACTGCAGAGGCTATTAATTACTTTAGAGAAACCTATGGAGTATCTAGGGTTGTTCTTCCGAGAGTAGTTAGCTTACAGACTATTTATGATATTAACAAACAAGTTAACGTAGAAACTGAGGTGTTTGTCTACGGAGGGTTATGTGTTATGGCTGAAGGTAAGTGTTCTTTATCTTCTTATGTTACAGGATTATCACCTAATAAGGAAGGAGTATGTTCTCCGGATTCTCATGTTGAATACGTAGATAGTGGTAAAGAATTATTAAGTAAATTAAACGGTAGTACTATTAATAAATTTAATAAAGGTGAGGCTCCAGGATATCCTACGATTTGTAAGGGTAGATTCATAGCTGATGGTGTATCTTCTTATTTATTCGAAGAACCTTCTTCTCTGAGTATAGTAAATATGTTACCTGATTTAGCTAAAGCTGGGGTAAAAGCACTTAAAATCGAGGGGAGACAACGTAGTAAAGCTTATGTTGCTTCGGTGGTAAGAGCTTTTAGAAAAGCTTTAGATGCTATTAATAATGAAGAAGCTTATGATCCCCAAGAATTAATTGCTCTTTCCGAAGGAAAAAGTAATACCTCAGGAGCTTATGCGAATAAATGGTTATGACATTCTCTGCAACTCCTAACTATAAACTCACTTTAGGTCCTTGTTTATTTAACTGGAAAGTCAATGATTGGCGAGATTTTTATTTTCAGATTGCTGATGAATCTTCAATAGATGAGGTATATTTAGGGGAAGTAGTCTGTTATAAAAGAGATCCTTTCTTTAAACCTGCTATTGATGAGGTAATTACTCGCTTGGAAAAAGGTGGTAAGAAAGTTATTCTCTCTACTTATTTCTTAATGTTAGGAGATAAGGAGATGAATAGAGCTAAAGATTTTATTAATAAATACGATGAGGGGTATATAGTAGAAAGCAATGATGTAGGAACCCTAGGGTTACTTAAAAATAAACCCTATGTAGTAGGACCGGGGATTAATATTTATAATGAAGAATCCCTCAAAGTATTACTAGAACAAGGAGCTATAAGATTTTCTCTACCCGGAGAGTTAAGCAAGCACACTGTTGAGGTATTAGCTCAAGCTAATACCCAAGAAACGGAAATTCAGATTTTTGGAAGATTACCATTAGCTATCTCTGCTAGATGTTACCATGCTAGAATTCATGGTACTGGTAAAAGTAATTGTGGTTATATTTGTGAACAAGATTATAACGCTAAATCCCTACAGACTTTAAGTGGGCAGAATTTCTTAGCAATTAACGGCACTCAAACTATGTCTTATACTTATGTTAATTTACTATTTGAATTAGAAGATTTACAAGATATGGGAGTGAATGTTTTTAGAATTTCCCCTCATTATATGGATATGGTAAAAATTATTCAATTATATAAAGATGTGTTAGATAAAAAAATAGATCCATCAATTGCTTATATTACACTTGAAAAATTAGTACCTAAAGGCGTTGAATTCTCTAACGGATTTTATTACGGTATTGCAGGACGTGATTATACTAAAAATATAACAGCAAGTATTGAATAAGGTATTTATTAAATAATTTTTATGAAAACTACTAATAAATATTTTCATAAAAGTAAATGCTTAAATATAATAGACTAAACGGTATGATTAATAAGGAAATACCTGTGGACTAGGAAGAATGGCCGAGCGGCTTAAGGCGCACGATTGGAAATCGTGTTTAGGTTAACCCCTAACGAGGGTTCGAATCCCTCTTCTTCCGCCATCTAGTGTATAAACATAATAAACTACTTACTTTATTAACCAAATATTCTGAACTCACTATTAAATAAATAGTTATACATTAATTACTAAAAGTAACTTTGGAATATTTTGTGTTAAGAAAAAATATATAAGTATCTAGAATGCTTAATGTGTAATTTTATATGGTGTCCAAGCTTTTTATGATATTTTATTATTATGTTACATAAAGATTCCTTCTTAAAAAATTATCTTCATATAGCAAAAGCTATATCTTTTCTTGATAAAACCCCTAAGAATCATAAAATATCTCCGAATTTCTTAGCAGATTTCCTAAATATAAGTGTAGATACTTTAGAAAAAATATGTAAAGCTTTTGCAAATATTACTCCGCAACAATTAATAGCTTTTTCCAAACCTTTTTCTCTAAAAAAAATACTTACTAATGATCTCATTACTTTAGCTAATCCTACTATAGAATTGATAGTAACGCCTCTAACTATAGATAAAATTGTTTATGCTAATCATCCTACCCCTTTAGGAGTAGTATTTATTGCCTTAATGCAGGATAAAATCTGTTATTTAGCTTTTGTAGAGAATAATGAATTACGTAAACCCCTAACATTACTACAACAACTTTACCCTAAAATGACTCTTCATTTAGATACTCTAGTAACTCAAAAAATGATAGAAAAGATCTTCTTTAATTCTCCTAACAACTTAGCTAAATTATCCCTATTTGTAAAAGGCACACCTTTTCAAATAAAAGTGTGGCAAACTTTATTAGGTATTCCCTCAGGTTTTGCACTAAGTTATGAAAAACTAGCTCAATTAGTAAATAATAATGTACAAACAACGAGAGCTACTGCCGGCAGTGTTGGGAAGAATCCTATTTCCTTATTAATTCCTTGCCATAGGGTTATTAAGAAATCAGGAGAAACGCATAAATATTTATGGGGAAATAACTGTAAAAAAATTCTCTTACTCTATGAATTAGGAAATGCTAATAAGCTTTAGTTTTCCTATATAACTTACAATCTACTATTTGTACCTTTGATATTACTTAAAATTACAAGAATTTGCTTTAGTACTTTTAGTAAAAATTAGCAATACAAAAAATATCACAGCAATACTAATACTAAATAAATAAAGCCCACTATATATTTATATTATATATCGGATAAATAAGTAGAGAAATTATAACAACAATACTTGCCGTTATAAAGCCCTCACAATTTTACTATTTTATGATTTTTATAGTATTATTTTGATGCACAATCACTACTTTTACTATGTAATAGTAAGCTAACAACATTATTATATAAATAATACAATAAGTTATCAGCATCTAGCTAGGCATAAATATATTTACAAGCATCAAAGCGAATAATATTCCGCTGATTTGCCAAACTTACATGATTACTCTAAGTAAAGAATTTTCCTTTACAAGAGGAAAAGATAAGTTAAGTTTTCTAAGGTTAGCTGGGGTAGTCTTTATCTCAACAAAGAAAATATTGTGCCTTCCCAAACCATCAAGAGATTTGATAATCAACTTAGCATTAAGATTATGAATAAAGCTAAGTGCTTCTTCTCTGATCTATATTTGAGCATATATAATTTGAGAAAGAGAGATACTTTATAGAATGTTCTCGCATGAAATCTTTATTAATGGTAGTTTCAATAGTAATTTTGGATAAATCACAAAAAAATTTAATCCCCAGAGCTAGAATTTTCTCTAACAATTAGGATTTATCATATAAAATCACACAGGCAGGAGGAGTGTGAGATATTTGTTGCAGAAAATAAATTTTAATTAAATTAACCAAATTAGCTCATACTCCTGCTCTCAGAAACATCCTAACCTTCCCTTAATCCGACGATTACTAAAGCATATTTTACTTTTTTACTAAACTTTCCCATATTTTGTACTCCGGCACTGATGAAATTTCAAGAAGGATTTAATTTATATAAGCTAGAAATACAGAAACTACGGTAGCTAAAAGAGGGCTTGGAGTTACATTATGCATTACATTGGGGTGTTGAAACTTTACGGTACCGAAAAATATTTTTGCTACTTCTTCTACGACTATTTTTTATTTTCTGTAAACTACGGAATAGTTGCAAAAACCTACAAAAACTCATAATTGTTATCTAAGCTCCCTAAGTATGGATTATCATTAAGCTTATTCCCTTTCTTTTTGGAAATATTTGATAATATATCCCTAATATCCTCAATCAAAACCTCAATATTAATTTATTTGAGCTTAAGTAACATATTTCTCCTACCGGTTATAATACTTTCATAATTAGAATTATAATTATTGCTATCTTGTTTCATTGCTAATGTTTCTTATAAGTTTGAGTATAAACATCTATATATTAATTGTACCCTAATATTAAATCATCCTATCTTTATCCTAAGAAAACTTGTGGATTATTAACAAAAACAGATCCTAAATCGTATCTGTTCAGCCATAACTCAATATTATTTATAAAGAAATCATTGTGTTTTGCTAAGAACTTGGCTAAAAATAAGCTTTTTGAGAATAAATATCTATAATCTTACTATCCTGTGTTTGTTTCCTACTATACTGTACTAAGGGATAAAATTCTTCTTTGCTAATAGAATAGCTTTTGAAATATTTTTATTTAGCTCTAAAACTTTACTTCTAACATGTGTAGCAATGAATTGACGATTGATTATCTCAGCTTGTTCTAGAATAAGTTACATGCTTTAGTATTATGGGCAACTTGACAGAAGAAAGAAAATCCCAGAAATGATCTTTCCTAGCATTAAGCTCTTTATTTAAAATAAATTGTTATAACCTGAGAGCAAACTTTTAATCTAATTGACTTTACTTAAGAAATTACTTCTAAAGTTTTGCTTTAAAAGTAATTTCTTAATGTTAATATTTTAGTTTTAATGTGTAGCATAGGATTAAATTATTAGTAATTTTATGTCTTTATTTCGTTATACTAACCTTAAAATTAATTTATTACTTTTAAAGTATTTTCTTGTCAGAGGTTAAATATTTAGTATTTTTTATATCTTTTATAAGTACTAAATACATCATTGCTAACAGATATTCTTAGCTTCACCTTAGTGCTTTAAAAAATATATCATTTTAAAAAAATAATGTTTCTTTGATTGGCTACTTTTTCAGATTATAATAAAAAGAATTGTAGCGGGACAAATTTAATGACACTTTAGACCAAATTAAATGGCACAAATCTTTTAGAATAGCTTAAAAATAATTGTCAAGTATTTATTTATATTTTTAAAATTTTAAGATATTTATGATTTTGGGTATACTTATTGTTATATAATGGGTCAACATAAGATTAATAACAATGAAACAAACCTCTTATCGTAAGGATATAACAGGCTTACGAGCAATTGCAGTATTATCTGTATTAATATTTCATATCTTCCCTGATTCTCTTGTTGGAGGCTATTTAGGTGTTGATATGTTTTTTGTAATATCAGGATACCTTATAACTTTTACTTTAATTACCGAAAAACAAAGAACTGGAACTGTATCTTTAATTGGATTTTATAAGCGTCGTATCTTTAGAATAGCGCCTGCTACAATCTTTATTATCTTAATAACTGTACTGTTAGCTAATATTTTTATGAATTTTGAAGATTTAGCTAAAGCCTCTAAAAGTGCTATTTTTTCTGTCTTTGGTTTTGCTAATGTTTACTTCTATAAATATTTAGATACTTCATACTTTGCATCTGATGTTTCTTTAAATCCACTTTTACATTTATGGTCTTTAGGTGTTGAAGAGCAGTTTTACTTTATATTCCCTCTACTGTTCATATTTCTATCTAAATATAAAAGGCTATTCTTTATTTTATTAGTTATTGTAGGAATTATATCTGTAATATGGGCTTCTATAATAGTTAAAACTAACCCTATGTTTGCTTATTATATGTTACCTACTCGTGCCTTTGGATTGATATTAGGATGTCTATCTGCTTTATATGTTACTGAATATTATAAAAATATTAATCATAAAATTGCTAGTATTTTATCTATTATTTCTGTAGGATTAATATCTATAGGATTTATAATTCTTTCTAAAAACTATAACTTACCTAATTATTTATCTTTAATTGTAGTAATTCCTACTGCTTTATTAATTATTATAGGTTTTAAAAATCAAACCTTTATTCATAAGGCTTTAGGTAGTATTTATTTAAAACACATTGGATTATGGTCATTCTCTATTTATCTAATACATTGGGTTATACTGGCTTTTTATAAATATATTAATGGATTACATATTACTTTAACTGCTGGTATTACTATATTTATAGCATCTATTTTGTTAGGTGGTTTTTCCTACTTATTTATTGAACAAACTTGCAGATTTAAGCGTTGGAATATTGCTTTTGCAATTGTAATCTTTATAGTTATTCCTTTCTCAATACTGCAAACCAATTACTATTATGCTAAACGTGGAGGTGTAAAATATGCAAATATAACTCCTAAGTGGCCAATAGATGAATACACTTGCCGGCAAAAGACTAAAGAGTATGTAAATAAAAATAATGACTTATTTAAAGCTAAATGTACTCATAATGCTAAAACAGAATCAAATATAATATTATGGGGAGATAGCAATTCTTACCACTATATTCCTGCATTAAATATTATTGCTAAAAAACTAGGATTTGGTTTTAGAAATATGTCTCACGATGCTTGCCCTGCTTTAACAACAACCAATAAAGAAAACTATATTGCTCAAGATGATAATATGGGAGGTGCTTGTGATTACAATTCTGCCAAAGCTTATGAATTAGCTAAACACTACGATATTGTGATTTTAAGTAATTCATGGAGTAATATTTATCATAAAAGTGATGAACATATTTTAAGAAAAGAGCTAGATAAAACCTTAAATGATTTATCTAAAACTGCTAAACTAATCTTAGTTTTAGGCAATATTCCTATGCCTGATAATTTAGACTTAAACAATATTCTTACCCAATCTAAAATAAATAATAATAACAATAATATAGATGGAAACTTAAATACCGAGATATTTAATAAAATTAACCTTTAGTATTAACTTTAAGAATAATCTTTAAGCCTCTGTGGTGGAACTGGTAGACACGGCAGACTCAAAATCTGTTTCCTGCAAAGGAGTAGGAGTTCGATTCTCCTTGGAGGCACCATACTAAAACTCTCATACCTATAAAAACTCTATGATTTTAGGGTTGTCAAGGGAAAAATAAAATATTTTAAAATGTTGATTTTGTGGGATTTATGGATTAGTAGAAAATTGCTCTGTTACAATTCTGCTACAATGCCGGTTAAAAATTAAGCTACTTATTGTAGCGGGACAAATTAAATGGGAATTTGGGCAGTTTTAAACGGGATAGATTTTTACAAATAGAATCTATTTATTAAGTAAGTAAATAGGAGTTAGGGGATGAATAAGGAAGAGTTAGTTAGTGCTATT
>NZ_DBKDTU010000107.1:0-2369 GCF_055505085.1 Candidatus Hepatincolaceae symbiont of Strigamia maritima | reverse complement strand
TCTTCAGCTTGTTCTTTAGTTAGGTTTTTAATAGTTTCTTTAGTAGCGGTTTTATCTATACTTTGTAGAAAACGTAGGGATATCCCATGATTTGTAACCCCTCCCCTATCAACTGGATTATCTACATAGCCACCCTCATTCTTAAATACTTTCTCTACTGCTTCCTTGAAGTTCGCCATTATATAATTGCCTCTTTATTTATTTTGTAATAAATAAATATTACAATTAAATCAGATTAAAAATAAGATGCTCATCTTTTGACAGAGATTTGAAAAAAAGTGTAAAAAATAAGTTTAATCTCTAGTAAAAATAGATATTACTATTCTTAAACATAAATATACGGAATACATACTAATAACAAATAATATATTTGTTATTATGTTGTTAACTTTTAATAATACAGTCATAATAGTTATTAACGATATTGCAATACTAAATTGGTAATATGATAAGATAACTTTTATCTCTTTTTTATTCCGCTTCCTAATATCAATTTTTTGTAGTTCTAAATACTTTGAAGATAATAAGATTGATAAACTTGTCATAGTAAAGCCTGTAAAAGTTGCCAGAACCGTAATAATACTATTTATCTCCAATGAGATATTAAAAAAATATTTAAAAATACCGTAAGAAATAAGCGAAATAATAACTAAATACCAGTAATGTTCTTTATACATCTATCTTTCATCTATTTCTTTTTTTAGTCTATTGTATACATCTTTTTCATCAAACATTCCATTATTATAATCAACCATTATAGCAATAGATTCATATAAAATATCTGTATTAAAAACTTTTTGTAATTTACTATCTTTATCTATTGCCGAAATATCTATATCTACTGATTTACTTAATAAAGAAACAATTTTATCTTTGTGTTTTGAGGATACACTTGAATATAGTAAATTATTGTTGGTATTTATAATAAAAAATATCTGTTTAACTAGTAAAGCTTCTTTTTCGCTATTTTTATTTTCTGTTTTTATAAAAGTTTCAACATGCGTTACTTTGCTATCATAAGGAGAATTACTCCCATGTTTTAAATATATATAAATATAATCTCTAGCTTCTGATCTTACTACAGTACACTCATAGCATTCTTTATCTATTTTGAATGTGTGTTCTATATCTTTTACTATAGAAAAATCAAACTCAACATCTATCTTGTTAAATTTTAACTCTTTCATTTTATAAAGCCTATTAATAATATTAAACTTATCAGTAATAATTTCTCTTATCTCATAATATATTATAGTATCTTTCAACATTGTTCACCTCTTTTTTTTATATGTTCATGTAATTTATAATTAAACTATTATCATTCTTAAAATAACTCTCCTTGAGTTTTATTAATTACTCTTTTCTTAGCTCTTCTTGCAGAAGAATAATTAATATGTAATTGTTTAGCTATTTCATTATGAGAGTAGCCTTTTCTTACTAATAACTCTGCTTGAACTTGATTTCTTTTATAGATATTATTCATACCACTTGGAAATACTAAAGCTTCACCTCCATAATTTTCTACCAACCATTTAAAAAACTCTTCCCCATACTTCATAAACACATGATTTTTCTTTACTTTTGTTGGTATATAATACTTATACCCTCCCAACTCAAATGAAATCCTCCAAGCTAATGCTTCATCTTGCAAATCTTCTATAAGTTTTATATAAAATAAAGTATTAAATATTGAATGTATTTTTCCCACTTGATTTTTCCCGTATTCTAGGTTATACTTTTTATTGGTTTACAGTATTTTCTAGAATACAAGAATAGAGAGCTAGCTAATTGGGAAATTAGTTAGCTTTTTTTTGTTATGTAGCTCTATTATTCCAATTCTTTAAGGCTTCTATAACCTTATTTTTTGTATCGTCATAGTAGCAGTGAGGTTTATTAATCTCTAAGTAACCTACATTAAATCTATTTTCTAAGAATTTGTTTAAGCCTAGATTACTACTATCTCTTAGCTTATTTTGTTCTCCTAGTTCCTGCCACAACTTAAATATCTTCCTCATTTTAGGACATTCTGTCTCTACAAAACTAAAATTAGAATTACTTTTATAGGTATTGTATTCTGGGGTTTTCTCTATAAACCACAATCTATTAAACTCTTCAATTACTGCTTTTAATTGCTTCATGTTTAGTTTCTTACAACTATCCTTACCTGTTACTCTTAATAGAATATCCCTATATATCTCATCATCAAGATGTACCCTATTCTTTAATACATGTATCTTGGCTATTAGTTTTTGTCTCATTTTAATTACTCCTTAAATAATTTTTACCGTTGATTTTTATTAATTTGCCCCTGTTTTTCCATTCCTCAAATAAATTCTTGGCTTTACTCCTTGCAATATCCTGATTTTTTG
>NZ_DBKDTU010000106.1:0-2390 GCF_055505085.1 Candidatus Hepatincolaceae symbiont of Strigamia maritima | reverse complement strand
TATAAAAATAATTATCTATAATTTCTCTAAGCTCTATACCTACTTCTTCAAAAGAATGAAGTAGTATTTCGTACGTACCAATACCACCTAAAAAATCCCAAAATTCTTCTGCTACTTTTAATTCTTCTTTAATATCTAACATGCCAGCCATAGTCCACCTTTCATAGGGGTTAGGAGAATATGGATTATAAGGTATTGCTATAAAGGCATTTATATTAATATTTTTATCAGTATGCAGTGAAGTAGCTACCCATTCTAATAATGTTCTTTTATATTCACTAAAGCTTCCTTTGTTTGGCTTAACAGTTTTAATATCAATTAAATATACATAATTATCATAGGATTTTAGGTATAAATCTACTTTAGTATGTTTTATATTAACTACGTTTAAAAAGTTGACAGCAGACAATATTTGTTTAGTTTCATCAATTTTATTAGGAACTTTTACAGAGGTTTTTAAAGAATCTATAATATTTTGGATAACTTCTTGAGCATCTCTATTAATTACTGATCCTACCGTATATTGATTTTTTACTTCTAAAAATTTCTTTTCAGCAATAACTTTAGCAACCTGTTCAAATATACTGGTGCCAAAACTAGTGCTTAAAGAATGAATAAAAGAATACAACGCCATTCTATCCTTGCCTAATAATCTAGTATGGAATGGCATATAAGAAGTTTCAGGATTATACTTGTGTAATTTATTGATTATTGCTTGCTTAATAATGTCTTTTACTTTATCCAATTTATAATTCCTTTATATGAAAAATTATTTCATCATAAGCTGATTTATCTTTTTCTGTTCTGTTTAATACAGGTCTTTTATACATATTTACTATCTTCATATTTGCTAATGAAGCAATTTGCGGATAGAGACCATATTTATCATTGGCTACTAAAAAAATATTATAATCTTTAGTGAAATATGGTTTTAGATTCAATAAAACCTGACTAATATTAGTAATATATTCGCTTTTAGCTTTTGCCCCACTACCGTTGCTAAGAGAACCTATCTCTATATCATCTCTTCTGGTAAAATTAAACATTTCATATGCGTAAGCATGCTGTTCATGATAATTGATTAAACCAACATAAGGAGGGCTAGAAAAAACACCAGCAATTTTTTTCTCAGTAATTTTTTGATATAGGTTATTATTGTCCTTTTTTAATTCACTAAGAATATCAATAGATCTAGAATCTCCCACTAAACATAACTGTTCTGTATTAGTTCTTAGTTTGTCAAATTCTTGCAATCTCATTAAAGTATCTTTACTATATCTACTTAATAAAACACTTAAAGAGTAAATAGGTTTACAGATTTTACCGTGTTTTTTGCAATAATATGGAAGAGTTTGTGGCTTTTTTAATGTAGCTAAATCAGAATGGGTTGTTGCTCTAGCACTTCTAATAGTCCTACTTATAATAATTTTTATAATATTAAGCTCTGTGCTATCTTGAAATTGCTTTAATTCCTGCAGTAAAAAATCTAGTTCTAATTTTACCGGAAACATCAACCATTGATCTAAAAAACTACTACTATTTTTATTAGTAGTGTTTATTGAATATTTATCTATTAAACCCATATAAGTATTCAAAAAACTAGTTTCTTTTTCTGTAACATAAGTTTTTTCTTCTATTTCTTTATTTTTAATACTAATTTTAAACTCTGGAGATGGAAAGTATTGCTTGTTAAAGCATGCTAATTTATGATTTAACTCTTGTATGAAAGAAGTATAGTTTGTTGTATCTTGGGATTGAAATTTTAACAAAGATACCCATACCTTATTAAGCATATCTTTTAATTTAATAAAGTTTGGCTTAGATACTTTTATATTAGATATTAGTGTATTAAACTCTGAAATATCAACACCTATAGCAGAGATTGCCATCTCGCTTGATTGAACTAAAGTAGTACCACTACCACAAAAAGGATCTATTATTATATCGTCTTGTTGAAAGAATACTTCTTTTTTTAAATTATCAATTTGGTTGCTTAAGAAATACTCTACTAATTGGGGGATAAATTTACCTTTATAAGGATGAAGTCTATGAATATGTTTGGTAGTTTCTTTTTCTGTATATTTATCAAAAGATAAGCTCCAATTGATATCTTTTTCTAAAAGATTCTGAAGGTTTACTTTTTTGATGATTAATTTTTGGTAATAGTCTAATAATTCAGCTTTACTTATATAAATAGTGTTGTTTTTTACAATTTTGTTAATTAAACCATACTGTACTAAATAATAAATATTAGATTTACTAACATTTTTTTCTAAAAATTGACTAGCCCAAATACTAGCATCTTGTAATAAGAATAAGTCATTATCCATGCTTGATTCTACAATAACTTTTTATATATTGTTAATTATTTTTTAAAATTATACTATAAT
>NZ_DBKDTU010000105.1:0-2391 GCF_055505085.1 Candidatus Hepatincolaceae symbiont of Strigamia maritima | reverse complement strand
AACTCTATTATATACAAAAGATTTTAGCTTATTTTTAAAAAAACTAATAAAACTTTCTTTTAATCGCGAATCTTTTATAAGGAAACAATATTCTAAGAGTTGTTTTTCTGCCTTTTTATTATGTTCCGGAATAAATAAATCTTTATCTTTAATTACCTTATTCCAAAGAATTTGTGATATTAACTGTCCTGTATTTAATAGTTCTCTAAAGGATTCTTTAGAATTTGCTCTAATATAGGTATCAGGATCTTCTTGATTAGGAAGAAACACGAATTTTGGGATTATGCCTGCACTCAGAATTGGCAAATATAATTCTACAGTTCGATAACTAGCTTTAATACCCGCCGGGTCCCCGTCAAAACAAAAAATAGGTTCACTATCATACTTATGTATTAAATTTAATTGTTCAACTGTGAGAGAAGTTCCAAGCGGAGCAACTGATGTGTTTATACCATATTGATGTAAAGCAATCACATCAAAATAGCCTTCTACAATTATTAAGTGATTCTCTACTTTGATATGTTTGATAGCTTTCTCTAAAGAATATAAATTATAACTTTTATAGAAAATAGGAGTTTCTTTAGAATTTTTGTACTTAGGTAAATCCTCTCCTACTGCCCTGCCCCCAAAAGCAATAATTTTATTAGTAACATTTTTGATGGGAAACATAATCCTTTTCCTAAAAGAATCATATTCCTTATCCTCATATTTATTTCGAAGCCCTACTTCTATAATATCTTTTTCTTGAAATCCCTGTTCTTTTAAATATTCAAACAACATATTATAAGAATTAGGTGCTATTCCTAAGTTAAATTCTTTAATAATAGTAGGAGTTAAACCTCTTTGGTACAAATACTCCAGTGCATCTTTCCCTTGATGTAGAAATAACTGTTTATGAAAAAATGCCGTGGCAACTTCCATTAACTTGTATAAATCATGTTTTATTTCCCCCTGCAATTGATTAACATTAACTGAATTTATGATGATTCCAGCTTGTTTAGCTAAAACTTCTACTGCTTCTTTAAAAGATAACTTTTGAGTTTCCATTACAAAATTAAAAATATTACCTTTAGCCCCACAACCGAAACAATGATACAAAGATTTTTCCTGATTAAGCCAAAAAGAAGGAGTTTTCTCAGAATGAAAAGGACACAATCCGTTATATTCTCTACCTTTTTTAGTAAGTTTAGTTTTAGTTCTAACAATATCTACAATAGATAATTTATGCTGAATCTCTTCTAACAGGTTATTTTTTAGTTCCAAATATTAACCCTATAATTTTTTTAAGAATCGTTATCTCTAACTTAATTTTTCTTTAACTTTTTTTGCAACAACAGCTAGATCTATTCTACCCACATAGTTTTTTTTGATAGTGTTTACAACTATTGACATAGACTTAATAGATTTATCTTCAAGTTTATAAATTATTTCATCTATTATAACGTTAAGCTCTTCATCAGACAAGGCTTTAGGTAAAAAATACTTGATAATTTTAATTTCTAATTGCTCTTTATATACTAATTCATCTCTAGTAGCTTTAGTATATTGTGTAATACTGTCATTACGTTGTTTAATCATAGATTGTAAGAGTACTAGAATATCTTCATCAAGTATCAGAGTGGCATCACCTTTACCCCTACTCTCAATATCTTTATCCCTAATAGCCGCTAGAACTAAACGAATAGTAGAAATTTTAGTTTTATTCGGGATTGTTTCATATAACACCTTCTCTATTGGTACTACTGCTTCATTTTCCGGCTTTGAGTTATCCTTTAGGGCAGATACTAATTCTGATTTGAGTATTTCTCTAATATCCATAATGTCCTTTATATATTTTTAACAAGAAGTATCTAACTATTTTATTACTTATCTTTTAAAATAAAAGGAAAAAATTTACTATTAACAAATTTACTATTTTAACCTATATTATATAATTAATCTTGATATTATTCCTGAAATAGTATATGGTAATTTTTAAAGTTAATAGAACTTAATATATTAAAATTTAAGATTAAAGTTGGGGCATTAAATATGCATAAAATTCCTATGACATCTCAAGGATTACACATGTTAGAAGCTGAAAGAAACAAATTAAAACATATAGAAAGACCTGATATTATTAAAGCAATAGCAGCTGCACGGGAACTTGGTGATTTATCAGAAAATGCTGAATATCATGCAGCTCGTGAAAGACAAAGCTTTATTGAAGGTAGAATTCAAGAATTAGATGATGTTATAGCTAGAACAGAAGTAATTATTCCTAACACAATACAAAGTAATAAAATAATGTTTGGAGCAACTGTTTTATTATTAGATTTAGATAAACAAAACACTCGGTCTTATCAAATTGTAGGAGAATACGAAGCACGTGTAGAGAAAGGATTAATTTCT
>NZ_DBKDTU010000104.1:0-2396 GCF_055505085.1 Candidatus Hepatincolaceae symbiont of Strigamia maritima | reverse complement strand
CTGATGTTATACATAAAAAAATTAATCCTTTTTTGGCTAATTTGGGCTACTCTCAAGATAATAATGAGATTGAGTATGAAAAACCTATATCAGTTGGTAGAAGTAAAACAGTGTTCCCTGATATAGTTGTTAATGTTAATGATATACCCGCATTTGTAATTGATGCAAAAAAACAAGGTGAAAATTTAAGGTTTTATGATAAACAAGCTATTTCTTATGGTTTACTTCTTAGAGTTCCTTATGCAATTCTTACAGATGGTAATAAATTAGTTTTATTTGATGTACAAAATGATGAATTGCTTTTAGATGGCGATATGGAATGTACGCCAGAGATATTAAATTTACTACATAAAGATAACTTAAAAAAAAGAATTACATCTAAAGTAGAGCATGAAAATACAAATAAAATTGAAGAAGCAAAAAAAACTTTAATAATATTTGACGATATTCGTAAATTTTCTGATGTTTTATATAATTGTGAAAATATAATAAGAGACAACGATGGGTTAACAAATTCAGATGCTTTTGATGAGACAGCCAAAATTTTATTCGTTAAAATTTATTATGAAAAAAAAGAGATTAACGGGTATGAAAATGAATTAAGTAGAGAAAACCTAGCAAAACGTAGGGGGGGGTGGAGATTATTTTAAGTCATACCTTTTTGTAGAGGTTAAAAAAAACAATCCTGATATTTTTTTTGAAGAAGATTCTATAAATTTAAAAGATAGCACCTTGCTTGAAATTTTAAGAATACTTGCAAATTATACTTTATTAAGTACAAGTATAGATGTTAAAGGGAGAACTTTTGAAATATTTTTAGGGAGAACTTTTACTGGTTCTTTGGGCCAATTTTTTACTCCAAGAACAATTGTAAAGTTTATGGTAGAGTTTTGTTTACCTTACCTTAAAACTTTCACAAAAGATAAAATATGTAAGATAATAGACCCGTCTTGTGGTAGTGGTGGTTTTTTAATTGATACTTTTCAATATTTATATACAGAAAATAAAGATGATGCTCTTTACTTAGACAAATTAAGAAAGGAATCTATTTATGGTGTAGATATAAACCCTAGATTAGCAAGAACAGCAAAAATGAATATGATATTACATGGAGATGGCTATAGCGGAATTACGCAAGGTAGTGGTTTGGAGATAAAAAACAGTTCTGATAAGTATGATTTAGTTATTACAAATCCTCCTTTTGGGGCTAAAGATAAAGATGAGAAATTGTTAAGTCAATTTGAACTCGGTAAACATACTTTAAAGGGTAAGAATAAAGAACAATTGCGAGAGATTTTATTTATAGAAAAATGTATTACTATTACAAAAACAGGCGGTAAAATTGCAATACTTCTTCCTGACGGCATATTAAATAATAAAAAACTCCAATATGTTAGAGATTTTATATTAGAAAAAACTATTCTTGAAGCAGTTATTAGTTTACCTGATAGGACTTTTAAAGCAAGTGGTGCTAATAGTAAATGTAGTATACTTTTTTTAAAAAAGAAAAGTTATGAAAGTGAACAACAAGATATTATATATATGGGTATAGCTGAAACAATTGGTTTTGAAACAAGAACAAAAAAAGCTATGGAAATAAACGATAATGACTTGCCTAAAATATATGAAAACTTTAAATTAGCAAAGTCTAGTCTGTACGATATTCTAAGAAATGATAGAGATAAACAACATTTAATAATCTCTACAAATCCTTCTTGTTTTATAATTAAAAAAGAGTGTTTGGAAAAAAGAATAGACTCTTCTTTTTATTATGCAAAGCATATTCATAAATTAGATAAACCTCATTGTAAAATAAACGCAGTTGCCAACATTGTAACAGACAAAAAGGATTTAAAAAAATACCCTAATCAAGAATTTTCGTACATAGCATTTAGTAATGTAGATACAAAATTAGGTAGTATTACTAACGCACAAACAGTGTTAGGGGAAACAGCTCCCGATAGAGCAAAATGTGTTGTAAAAGCAGGTGATGTAATATGTGCAGGTGTAAAAGATAGTGAAGAGAATATAGCAATAATACCAGAAAGCATGGATAACTTTATTGTAAGTACAGGTTTTATTGTTTTTAGAGCTATACCACCAATGACCCCCGAAGCATTATATGTTTTATTAAAGCAAAAAAATAATTTATTACAAGTAAGAAACAAGGTATCAGGAACAATCATGCCTAACATAAGTGGTATAGATTATTCAGAAAATATTATACCTTTGCTCTCAGAGGAAGAAATAAAAGAGATAACTTCAGAGATAAAAACAATAGAAAAGTATAGGGAGCATATAAGAACTCAGTTAAGCACTATCATAGGGAAATATTAATTAATAGTTAATAAATAATTAGAGTTTATATTTTAATAGATTATAATTATTTACCTTAA
>NZ_DBKDTU010000103.1:0-11270 GCF_055505085.1 Candidatus Hepatincolaceae symbiont of Strigamia maritima | reverse complement strand
GCGACCACCGAGATCTACACTCTTTCCCTACACGACGCTCTTCCGATCTATAGATATAAGAAATTTTATGAAAGTGTTATATGAAAATGAGTGATGAGATTACGGTGATAATTTTGGCTGCTGGGATGGGAAGCCGTATGAATTCTAATTTACCTAAATGTATGCATTTATTAGGAGGAGTTCCTATGATAGAGCATTTAATTGCAACTGCTCAGAAGTTAAAGCCTACTCAAATCATTACGGTAATAGGTGATGATATGCCGGAAGTTGCGACTTATTTGCAAAATAAAACTAAAATTGCTTATCAACAGGAAAGGCTTGGCAGTGCCCATGCTGTATTGGCTGCGGAGCAATACTTAAATAGTCAAAGTGGGATCTTATTAATTCTTTACACTGATACCCCTTTAGTTGATAGTACAGTATTAAAAAAAATGATAACTTTAATTAATAATAAAGACACTCAAGAAAAAGCTGAGATGGCGGTACTAGGCTTTGAAACTGATAAGCCCAATAAATACGGCAAACTTATTACTCAAGGCAATAAAGTAATCAAAATTTTGGAAGATAAAGAGTCTAACTTTGAAGAAAAACAAATTAAACTTTGTAACTCAGGGGTATTAGCAATGTCTTTTGCAATAGCTTTAAAGATTTTAAAGGCTATCCAACCTAATAATTTGCAAAAAGAATATTATTTAACGGATAGTATTTTTTTAGCAACTAGATATGGGTATAATTGTTTGTATTTACAAGATAATAAGGAAAATTTATCAGGAGCTAATACTAAAGAAGAGTTAGCATTTTTAGAAAATGTCTTTCAGAATAAAAAAAGAAAACAATTCTTAGAATTAGGAGTACACATGGTAAGTCCGGAGACAGCCTTTTTTAGCTTTGATAGTAAAATTGCTAAAAATGTAATAATTGAGCCTTTTGTAATCTTTGGTACTAAAGTAAATATTGCAGAAGGGGTACTTATTAAATCTTTTTCTTACCTTGAGGGTGCTAATATTAAAAAAAATGCTAAAATAGGTCCCTTTGCTAGGTTAAGAGCAAATACCCAAATAGCTGAAAATGTTCATATCGGTAATTTTGTAGAACTTAAAAATGCTACAGTGCATATTAATACTAAGATTAATCATTTAAGTTATATCGGTGATACCGAAGTTGGTAAAAATACTAATATAGGAGCCGGTACAATTACTTGCAATTATGATGGATTTAGTAAATTTCAAACTACAATCGGAGAAAATTGCTTAATTGGTAGTAATACTTCAATTATAGCTCCGATTAAAATTAATAATAATGCTGCCGTTGCTGCAGGGAGTGTAATTACTGATGATGTACCTGAGGGTAGCTTAGCTATAGAAAGAGGATTACAAGCAAATATTGAAAATTGGTTTTTTAAATTTGTTCAAAAACAAAAAAACTAAGGTAAGAATATCCTCAAAGTAAGCATATTTTATTTAAACTAGAGTATTTTAAGTTTGTACCTTGTAAGATAGTATCTAAGATTTTAAGGAAGGTACAAGATTATAAATTAAGAAAAAAATTATTTTAAAATTTTATTCTAAAAACTTTTCTAAAAACCCTTAATATGGCGATATAATTCTATAATTTGTCTATCGGTGGTGTAAGAAATAAAATCTAAAGCAATCATAAACTGTTCATAAGAGGATTTTTTAGGATTATTTTGAAATCCTAAGATTTTGCTAAATCGTTGAGATTTAGGACTTTTCGGGTTCTTAAGAATTTGATAAAATTCATCAAGCAAGCCGTAAATCGCACTAATTCCGGTAATTTCAGTATTCAATTTAGAATTAGAACTAAAAATTAATGCTCTTGCCTGGTTTTTACATTCTTTAATTTCATTGGCAAAAACCGTTAGATTTAATAATTCATTATCAAAATCACCATTTAAGATGGCTTCTTCTTGTTCTAAAAATACGCTGATTGTCTCTGCTATAAGATTACTAATAGCTTTACCTCGTAACCATTCTACTTTTTTATAAATACTTAAATGTTTATAAAAAGCTTCTTTGCGAAGAGAGCTGGCTCTATGTTTGCTATCTCCCTCATATTTTTTAGGACTTCTCGCAATGGGAGCTAATAAATTTTCTAAATCTTTTAAAGTTATAGAATTAGTAGTAAAACCATCTTCAATATCAGCAATACTATAACAAATGTCATCGGCAGCCTCGGTTAAGAAAGCAAGTGGGTGTCTATACCAAAGAGGTAGGATAGAATCTTTTGTGATTAAGTCTAAAGTGCTGGCTACTTCCTTAAAGAAAGGTAATTCTGTAAGAAAAATTCCTGATTTAGTAGCTCCGATAGCCGTCAGTAGAGAGGAATTAGTAGAATTTTCTAAAATAGCTCCTCGGGGATATTTACAAAAAGCCCCTAAGGTAGCAAAAGTTAATCTTAAACCTCCTTCAGTTCCCCATCCGGCTAAGTTAGTAAGAGTTCTAAAGCCCTGAGAATTACCGTCAAAAGATAGTAAATCTTGTTTTTCTAAATCTGCTAAATTATCAGGCATATTATTTTTGAAGAAATCAATAATTGCCTCTTCTCCTACATGTCCGAAGGGAGGGTTGCCTATATCATGTGCTAAACAAGCTGCTTGCAGAATATAACCCAAATCATGTTCGGTTATTATTGCTCTTAAGTCATATTTTTTTACTAAACTAAGACCGACATTATATCCCAAAGATCTACCAACCGTTGCTACTTCTAAGGAGTGAGTTAATCTGGTTCTTACAAAAGAACTTTGAGCTAATGGATGTACTTGGGTTTTATCTTGTAGTCTTCTAAAATTAGAAGAGAAAATTATTCTATCCGCATCAATTAAAAAGGGGCTTCTATTATCTGCTTGTTGAGTATAGCTTTGGTTGAGCCCAAATCTTTTATTTGATAGTAAATTACGCCATTTTTCTGAATTAGGCATATCATAAATCCTGTGGTAAGATTGTTTAGTTAGTGCTAATATGGTATAATAATTTAGTAAAAAGTACAAAATAATTACAAAAAGAGTTACAACATACTATGATTCAAAAATTATCTCAAGAATGCAAATCTCAAAAACACAATGTAGAATACGATATTGCAATAATCGGAGCTGGTTCTGGCGGAGTAAGGTTTGCAAAGTTGGCAGGAGGCTATGGCTTAAAAGTAGTTATTTTTGAGGAACAAAAAATAGGAGGAACCTGTGTACTAAGGGGTTGTGTCCCTAAAAAACTTTTGTATTATGCTGCTAAAATAGGTGCGATTCTTAAACTAAGTAACGACTTTAGCTGGGAAAATGTAGGAAACTCTACTTTTAATCTACATAAATTTATACAACAAAAGGAAGTAGAATTAAATAGATTAAGTAAGCTGTATGAGCAAGCTTTAACTAATAATAATGTAGAAATTGTTCGTAGTAGGGCTACTCTAATTGATAAAAATACCATTGCTTGTGTAGATAATACCTCAGAAAAAAAGCAATACAGAGCTAAAAAAATTGTTTTAGCAACGGGTTCAAAAAGTAGACTTCCAACTTTTAAGGGGGTAGAATTTGTGCTAGATTCTGAAAAATTTCTTAACTTACAAACTTTACCGCAAGAGATTCTAGTTTTAGGGGGTGGCTATATTGCTATGGAATTCATTGGCATCTTAAGAGGTTTTTCAGTAAAAATACATAATGTATTACGCTCTGGTAAAATTTTAAATAATTTTGATAGCGATGTTGCTAACCACTTAAAACAGGAATTAGTTAATTACGGGATAAATTTTATTGAAAATACCGAAGTTTTAAGTATTACTAAAGAGCAAAATAAGTATTTAGTTAAATTTAAGAATCAAGAAACCCTAACAGTAGATTTAGTAATTAGTGCTATTGGCAGAGAACCTAATCTTGCAGGCTTGCATCTTGAAAACACTAAAGTTACTGTTCAAAATGGTTTTATAGAAACCAATGCATACTTACAAACTAAAGAGCCTAATATTTATGCCCTAGGTGATATAATGCATCAGCAGATGTTAACTCCAGTGGCGATTTATGAGGCAAAGTGCTTATTTGAAACGCTTTGTAAAGATAAAATTACTATTCCTAATTATGATTTTATTCCTACTGCAGTTTTCTCAATGCCTGAATTAGCAACTTGTGGTTTGTCTGAGGTAGAGGCTAGAATGAAATATACTCAAATAGAGGTCTTTACTTCTACCGTTAAATCTATGCAATATAGTTTTACTCATAATCCACTCAAAACTTTGTTAAAAATCATAGTGAATAAAGCAGATAATAAAATAGTAGGTTTGCATTTGTGTGCAAATGATGCAGCAGAAATTATTCAAGGTTTTGCCGTAGCACTTAAACAAGGTATTACTAAAGAGGATCTTAACCAATGTATTGGCTTGCATCCCACAGTTGCAGAAGATATACTTACTCTTTAGCTTTACCTATGCTAGTACAAGCTCGGTAAAATATTAATAAGGCATAATAAAGCATGAAAATACTTCACTATTTAGAAAATAACTATTTTACAACTACGGTTATTAGTAAAATTCTAGAGAATAATTATACTGAACCGGAGAAAGCAGCTTATCAACAAACTCTAACTCTATATCAAAGCTTATCAGAAGAAGAACTAAACTCAAACAATGAGGCTGACTTAAAGCATAAATTTATCAGTAAAGTTTTAGAAATTTTAGGTTATAGTTTTTCCTCAGAATATCCCTTTAGTATCCAAAGTAAACAATATACGTTAGATTACCTTTTATTTAGGAATAAATCGCAACAACAAGAATTTTTCCAATTAAAAAAAAGTGCCCAATTAGAGCATCTATCGGAATGTTTATTGTGTGAGGCTAAAGCTACCACTCAAAAACTAGATACTAATAAGGCAGATTTAGTTAATAACCCGCATTATCAGGTAATAAATTATTTAATTAATTCGGGAATTTCTTACGGCTTTTTAACTAACGCTAAATATTTCAGGTTATATGATGCTACCACTAAATTTGCCAATAAAGTCTATTTACAAATAGATTTATATAGTGCCTTAAAAGATGAAAATATTGAGGCTTTTATCTTATTTTATAGAGTTTTTCAGAGTGAGTTTTATTTTCGTAAGCCAACCCCAGTAGAGAGTGATCTCTTAAGTACTAATACTATTAGCCAAACTAAGAATGTTCAGAAACAGAAGATAACTGATATAGAAAATCGCCTAATTGATGTGCTCTACGGTAATGATAAAAATAGTGATGAGGATTCTATCTTAGAAGTTGTAGGGCAATGTGTATATAATTACCATACTCAAAACAAGAGTTTGCAAACCTTAGGTACGCACACCCTAAAAACCTTGTTTTCAGATAGTATAACTTTTATGTTTCGTTTAGTTTTTTTATTCTATTATGAAAGTAAATTTAAAACCCTCCTCAAAAAACATCAAGCTTATGATAATTATTCTATTTATAAATTTTATGAGAAGTATATTTTAACCGCCGAACAACGCCCCTCTGAATATAATATTTACGGAGCATTAATAGAATATTTTAGATATTTATCGGTAGGAAATATTAATTTAGAAATACCCATGTTAAACGGAGGTTTATTTGCTCTAGATAAAGCTGTATCTTTAAATCATAAGGGTATTTTTACTAATGAGGTAATGCGTACAATCTTTAAGCAGATGTTAATTTATAAAGAGAGTGACTTACCTTATCAAAAAAATGATTTACCCTCAGTACCAAGTATAAAAAACTCTCTCAAGTACCCCCTGCAAGCCCCGAACTCTTCTGCGTCTTCTTCTTCTGTTTCCAGCCTAGCTATTTCAGATGCGGTGCTTTCTACTCCTCCTGCTACTACTACTTTACCTACTAGTTTACAATTACAACTACTTACCACCCAAAATGACTTCTCCGGCATTGATATTAAAAAATTAGGGGAAATTTATGAAAATCTCTTACAATATGAATTCAGATTGGCCAGTAAAGATACCTATTTAGTAGCCTATAGGGAAAATAAAGCTGAGATTGTAACTTTTGCCGATAATCTAGATTTAGCCCTTAAAAAAGACTTTAAGCATGTAACAGAGTGTAGAAATAGAAAATATCCTGAAGGGAGTGTGTATTTAGTATCACTCAGTAATACCAGAAAACAAACTGCCAGTTATTATACTCCGGAAAGTCTTACTAAATTTATGGTGGCAGATAGTATAGCAAATCAGCAAAAATTAGGAAAAAGTTTGCATAAATTGCAAATTATAGATAATGCTTGCGGGAGTGGCCACTTTTTAGTAGACACTCTACAAATCCTAACAGAGAAGGTATTGTTAGAGTTTGCCTCTACTGCCAATTGGGCAGAGGATACCAAGGGAGAAGCCACTGTAGAAGTTATTGGAGGCAAGGATACAACTACTAACTCTATGGAGAGTTCTACTGAGAGAATAGGCGGGAATGCAAATATTCGTGAATTAATTGCTGAAGAAAAAGCTAAAATTATTGAGAATCTTAAAGAGTTAGGCTTTAGGGATCCTAAATCACAAGAGGAATTTTTAGATGAGGGGCAAATTCTTAAAAGAATTCTCCTAAAAAAGTGTGTTTTCGGATTAGATTATAATGCTTTGGCAATTGAAATTACTAAATTAGCCCTCTGGATTGAAACTTTTATTTTCGGTACTCCTCTAAGTTTTATAGAACATCACATTAAACAGGGTAATAGTTTAATTGGTACCACAGTTGATAGATTTAGGGCAGAGCTTAAACAAGAACCCCAACTTGATTTATGGTGTAAGGAAGCTGAGGAAAAACTAGCAAAATTAGAAGAAAATTATAAGCAATTAATAAATTTAAAAGATACAACCGTAGAAGAGGCATTAAAATCTAAAGAGATTTATAATAACCAAATTGCCCCAAAAACTCAAGAGGTTAATCTACTGCTTAATATTATTAATTATTGTGATTTTAGAAATGCTAATCGCTTAGCTTACGGTATTAAGGGTAAAGCAGGAGCTGAATTAGAAATACTTGCTAATAATAAAATAAAAAGAAAAATTGCTAAAGTTAAGAATAGTAGTACTATTTTTAAGATTTATATGGATAAGGAAAATCCGGATTCAGAGTTACATAAAGCAGTAGAGGATTTTGTAGCAACTTATTTACCCTTTAATTATGAGGTGGAATTTCCTGATAGTAGGGGTAATTTTGATATTGTAATCGGGAATCCGCCTTGGGAAGAAACTGCTTATAATGATAACGACTTTTTTTCCCAATATAATACTGCCTATCGCAAAATGAGTATTGAAAGTAAAAAAGCAGTACAAGAAAAATATTTAAAAGACCCTAGTTATAACTGGGTAAAAGCACATTATGATATTAATAAGGCATTCCTACAAAGTTATAATAATTATCTAAAGTCTAACTTCCCACTCAATAGCGGTGCGGGTGATAATAACCTTTTTAAATTCTTTATAGAAAATAATTTAGGATTATTAAGAACAACAGGGGTGTTAAATTTAGTTACTCCTTCTTTGTTAACCTATTCCCAGGGAAGTATTAAACTAAGGCAACATCTGCTTGAGGAATATCAATTAAACTATTGTTACCAGTTTGAGAATAGGCAGAAAATATTTATTAATGTACACAGTAGCTACAAATTTGTAATTTTTTCATTAAATCACAAATCTACTGAAGCAAATTTGGTAGATGAACCTATAAAGTTCCGTTTTATGGAAGTAAATCCTAGTATTTTGAAAACTGATGAAAATATTATTGAATTAACATTGCAGCAAATTAAAACTATCTCCCCAGAGTCATTGGCAATTTTAGAACTTAAAACCAGACAAGATTTAACAATTATTACAAAAATGTATAATTTATATGAACGCATAGGGAAAAATACTATTAAGTTTTCTAACGAGTTACATATGACCCAACATAGAAAACTTATGCAAGAACAAGCTATTACTAAGGATTATGTTAAATTTGGCAGAGAGTTAGATATGACTAATCATAGGAAGATTATGCAAGAACAAACGCTAACTAATAGCTTAGTATTATATGAGGGTAAGACTATTCACCAGTTTAATCTTAACTTTTCTTTACCAAAATATTTTGTAAATAAAATGGATTTAGAAACTGTAGAGAAATCTAAAGAACTTCATAGAATGAAGCAACATATTTCTAAGGAAAAATTACAATTTTTCCCTCAAGAAGAAATTACTCAAGCAATAAGTTATAACTACCAATATTATCGTTTAGCTTTTAGGACTATTGCTAGAAATACTGATGAGAGAACCCTGATTAGTACTATCTTACCTAAAAATTCTACCTATGGGAATAGTTTAGCTGCAACAATACCTATACATTATTATTTAGATAAAAGTAATGCTAAGATAATAGTTGTACCAAGCTATTCTTTAGCACAAATCTTTTTTTTAAATTCTGTGTTAAATTCCATAGTAATAGATTTTATTATTAGGAAATATGTAGATATGAATGTAAATCTAATTTACTTCAAGCAAATCCCGATACCAAAACCTACTACCGCAGAAATTTTGGCAAGTGAGCAATACCAAAAACTTATGGAGAATGCTTTATTACTTAATTATCTACACGCCCCAGAACATTTTAGTGATGCTGCTAAAGAACTTAACATAGATCTATCTTTAGTCCCAAATTCCTCTAGCAATAAAGAAAAGTTTAGATGTACTAAAATGTTAGAGAATGATTGTATTGTTGCCGCTCTCTATAAAATTACCTTAGCAGAATTAGAGTTTATCCTAACTACCTTTCCGGTATTTAATAAAAATCAACCCGCCTACCAAGAACAACTCCTACAAGCCTATGCAAAATACCCCACCTCATAGATTGTATACATATATGTAATTTTATTTATAAAAATGTATAATTATATATTTTTGTATATTGCTAACTACCATTCACTCCTCCCTCACCTAATCTCACCTGTTCCTAACTCATCATAATACACTTTCCAATCCCCGCCATACATTTTTACAACTCCCCACAATAGTATAAACCTAACAGGTAGAAGATATCAAAATAGCAAATTTTCCTTGCACTCTATCTTTATAAATGCTAATTATTATTTAATAAAAATATGGTATTAACAAAATGCTAATGAGAAAATGTGTAGAATTAGTAATCTTATTAATATTGGTAGCTTGTTTAGCTTTCTATATTGTCTCTACTATCAAAATATTCATGCTAGATAATAGTACAAGAGTAGAACACCTAGATTTAACAGTTCTGCAAACTTTTATAACTATGTTTGGTTTCTTTTTAGTAATTATTAGTTATTTCGGCTATCGTGGTATTAAGTAACATGCTAAGAATATAGCAGAGAAAGAGATTAAAATGTATATGCAAGGATTAGAAGAAAAGAAGCAGCAACAAGATAATTTTTACAAGGACTTATAACTATGACTTTTTTAAGAAAATTATCAGAATTACAGAAAATATATCCTGTAAACATAAAAACGCTAGGTGATGAGTTAGGGATTGAAATAACAGAGGAAGCCTTAGATAATAATATTGCTGGATATATAAAAAAAGAAAACAAGCAATACATAATAGCTATTAATAAAAAACATAGTAACACTAGGCAGAGATTTACCTTAGCTCATGAATTAGCACATTATTGCTTGCATCAGAAAGAAATAGATAAAAAAACTATAGAAGATGACTGTTTATATAGAAGTGGTTTATCTGCTAAAATAGAAACAGAGGCTAATAAATTTGCTGCAGACATGCTAATGCCGTGGACTTTAGTTACAGAACTTTTTAATACGCTAGAGCTGAAAAGAAAGATTTGGTTGAACAAATACAATATGTAGCAGAAAAACTAGAAGTATCAGAACAAGCCTTAGCAATTAGAATAGGAGCACCTTTGGATTAATAAGGGCTAAACTAATGGTTAATTCTGCTGGGGGGAGAGCTTGAAAAATATTGTGAAAAAAGTGTTTTATTTATAAAAGTAAGGAATAATTAAAAGTGTATCAAGTATAGTTTGCTAAGTAGCAGACTTGAGAATTCTGTAATACAGTTATAAAATATTAAATAATATAGGCTGGAAAACAATAAGTGCCGGATTTTAGTTTTGAAAATAAACTTTTAAAACATGAGCAAGAAATTATTTGTGGCATTGATGAAGTAGGCAGAGGTCCCTTGGCAGGACCGGTTGTAGCGAATGCTTTAATTTTTAAAAGTAAACCTCCGCATAATTTATTAAATATGATAAATGATTCTAAAGCTTTATCTGTAAAAAAACGGGAATATTTAGTTGCCACATTAACACAGTATGTTATATACGGCATGGGGCAGGCAAGCGTTATAGAGATTGATAAATATAATATCCTACAGGCAACCCTCATAGCTATGAAGAGAGCCTATAGTGCTTTGCAAAAAATTATACAACCTAATTATGTAATAATTGATGGTAATAAAAATTTGCAACTAGAGATACCCTCTTATACCTTAATCAAAGGTGATTCTAAGAGTATTACTATTGCTTGTGCTTCTATTTTTGCTAAAGTTTATCGTGATAATTTAATGCAGGAATTAGCAGTGCTATATCCTCAATATAACTGGCAAAAAAATGCTGGTTATGGTACCAAAGAGCATCTTATTGCTATGAGCAATTACGGGGTTACAGAGCATCATCGGAGTAGCTTTAAACCAGTGAATTTATTAAAAAAACCTAGTATAAAAAGTAAAAAATAATATAATAAGCTATAAAATTGCTAAAAACCAAAAGTAAGTTTACTTTAGGTAGAATTGTTATTACAATAAATCTAATATCTCTTACGATATTATAAAATATAAACATTACGTTATTTAGATGCACATTATTAAAAGAATATTAATCTTAACGCTTTTGCTAGGCGTTGTTTATAAGTCAGAAGCAGCAGTAACTTCTAATTTTATTAATTTAGGGTATGGGCAGTCTTATGTTAAAAACGATATCTATAATACTAAGCTCATAGAATTAGGGTTCGGCTATAATTTTTTTAATATCTTTAAGGCTTCTTTTGATTTAAATCATTATTATTCGGCAAAAGGTTATACTAATGATATCCTTAATAAAACTCATATAATTGATGATTCCTATCTTGATAGTAATAAATTTAGTTATTTATTTAATTTAGTCACTACTACGGTTTTGTTAAATTTAGAATTAGATTTACTGCAAATACCTACTTTTAATAAGCAATATTTAGGATGGTTTGTAGGTGCTGGGATGGGTCCTGCTGTATCATCAGTACAAAATTTTATAAAAA
>NZ_DBKDTU010000102.1:0-2411 GCF_055505085.1 Candidatus Hepatincolaceae symbiont of Strigamia maritima | reverse complement strand
TAAATTTAGAGTAACATCACAAGTTTTGATTCCTAGAGCAGATAGTGAGATAATTATAGAAGCTGTTTTAGATTATTATAAAAATCTTAAAGATACTCTAAAATTTTTAGAACTTGGTGTAGGAAGTGGTTGTTTAATAATTTCTCTTTTAAAAGAATATAGTAATAGTAGAGCTATTGGTATTGATGTTTCCTTGGAAGCTCTAAAAATTGCATTATTAAATACAAAGTTATTGGGACTTGCAAATCGGTTACAACTTATAAATTCTACATGGGTAGAATCTCTATGTACTAGTAAAAAATTTGATGTTATTATTAGTAATCCTCCATATATATCATATTTTGATAATAATATAACAACAAGTGTAAGGTTATATGAGCCGGAGATTGCTCTATTTGCTACAGAGTATGGTTTATTAAACTATAAATTAATTATGAAACAATCTAAAAAATTATTAAATCAACAAGGTATTTTAATTTTAGAATTAGGGTGGCAACAACTACCAGAAATAATTAAGTTTTCAATTTTATATAAGTATAAAATTTGTAAAATATATAAAGATCTATCTATGAATGATAGAGTGATCGTATTATCTCGTTGTTAATTATATAAAAATGATATCTGTATATTCTTATTTATATTATTATAAACAATATTATCATGTAAATAATGATTATTAAATACAGGAGGTAGAGGGTATGAAGGCTAGTGCTGATATTGTAGAGAATATAAAGAGTTGGGAGCCTTTTAAAAACACAATATTCATAGATCAGTTAGAAGAAAGTAGCATAGGATATGGTAATCTACTTAAATCTTCAGAACGAAATAAATTTTTGAATAAAAGTATTACTTATAAGGAAGGGAATAACCTTTTAAAAACAGATATTAAAAATACAGAAAAAATAATTACTACCTTATTAAATAATCTCATATTTACTTTAAATCAAAATCAATATGATGCATTAATCTCATTAATATTTCATTTAGGTAATAATAAAATAAAAAACAGTCAATTAATGGAATATATTAGAATAGGAAAAGTAAAATTAGTTAGTAAGGAATTTATTAAATTATGTGATATAAAAAATGGTATTCCTTTATTAGATCATTATAAAAGAAGATATTTTGAGACATTAATTTTTAAAGGGAGTAATGACGATACGGCGTATAATATAGCATTAAGTATTAAAGAACCACCTATCTTTTTTAGATAATAGGGTATATTGAAATTGTTAGATTGTTTGATAAAGGATTTAAAAAATTAGTACATAAAATTTTTATTGCACTCCTCATATAAAGTAAGATTCTTAAAGATATTTTAGTGTATTGATTATTAATTCTACTCTAAAAGTAATACTTAAATATTAGTTTTATTATTGACAAGACGTTTATTTTTACAGATAATTAAATAAAGTTATTAGAGATTAAAGATTAGTAGAATAAGCACACATAAGATGACAAAATTTAAATCATATTCAATGAAGCTAGCAGAACAAGAAAATAAATGGTATGTAATAGATGCTAAGGATATAGTTTTAGGGCGATTGGCTGTAATAATTGCAACTCGATTACGTGGTAAACATAAGCCCAACTATACAGCACATATGGACTGTGGAGATAACATTATTGTTGTTAATGCAGATAAGGTAAAAGTTACCGGAGATAAATTAAATAAAAATAAATTTATTTGGCATACTGGTTATCCTGGGGGGTTAAAAGAAAAACTTTGGAAAGATATTTTACATGGGAAGAGTCCCGAAAAATTGATTCTACAAGCTGTAAAAAGAATGATATCTAAAGGTACTTTAAGAAATAAACAAATGAAGCGTTTGTTTGTTTATCCATCAGAATCACATCAACATGAAGCACAACAGCCAGAAGGGTTAAATGTTTCTATAATGAATCCTAAGAATAAGAGGTAAGTATGTTACAAGAAGAACAATCTTTAGAAGAAGTAAAAGATGTAGTTGTAGAACAAACTGAGGAACAACAATTTTCTAAATATGAAATTGAAAAAGATTCTTTAGGAAGAAGTTATGCTACTGGCAAAAGAAAGAATGCTATTGCTCGGGTATGGATAAAAGCTGGTAGTGGAAAAATAACTGTTAATAATAAAGATAGTATGCAATATTTTGTACGTCCTGTTTTAAGGATGATAATTAACCAGCCATTTTCAGTGGTTGCTTTAGAAAATAAGTTTGATGTAATAGCAACTGTACTTGGTGGGGGTTTGTCAGGGCAAGCTGGTGCTATAAAACACGGTATTTCTAAAGCTTTAGTCTGCTTTGAACCGGAGGTTAGACCTTTACTTAAAAAAGAAGGCCACCTTACTAGGGATTCTAGAATAGTAGAGAGAAAGAAATATGGTAGAATGAAAGCAAGAAGAAGCTTTCAATTTTCTAAAAGATAAA
>NZ_DBKDTU010000101.1:0-859 GCF_055505085.1 Candidatus Hepatincolaceae symbiont of Strigamia maritima | reverse complement strand
TAAAACTTTCTTTTTGTGCCCTTAATCTTTGTGGCTTTAGTTTCTTCTTTTTTATTAAACACCACTTATTATTTAATATATTCTTCATCACACCCACCATCACTATTTATATCTGTCTTTGCTCTCCAACTAATTGGAAATTCTCCCTCTTCTTCCCAAATATCTTTACCTAGTAAACACTTCTGTTGCCAATTAACTTGCCACATAGTTATATCTGTTTGCATTAACTCAGCTCCCCAATAGTTTTGTTCTGTTACTGAACTTCTTTCTGTTGCATAGGTATTTTTTATTCCCCAATTACCATCTTTTATTAGCAATAATACTTTTTCTAAAAAACTTAAAGCTATGCTGTGCCTACTATTTGGAATTTTTATATCCTTTGTTATAAATACAAGTGATAAATCCATTGTTGCCTCTAACTGATTGGTATTTATATTTAGTGTTGGACTTATTCCTGCTAACCCAATTCTTAATGCTGGGGCAGAGCTTGTGAATTTTTTAATATCTTGCTCCCCATTAAAACCACCCCCGAATATTCCTACATCCATAAATTCTGGAATTACTTCCTTAATTTTGTTCTCTATTGCTTTTAAGAGAGTGTTAAAATAATCATTATTCATTTCTTAAGCCCTCTATATAGAGTTTTACTAGGTTGTTTATCTCTTTTTTATTCTCTGTACTTAATCCTAAGAAGGCTCTTTTAGGAATATTTCTACTTTTATCCCCATAATTATGAGTTGCTGAATATTCAACATTACTACCTACCTCAACTTGATTACCTTTTACTTGGTAATTAATACTTCCAAATAGTCTTTGAGTATTTCTTAGAATGTTTATACCTTTACCACTACGCTTATAT
>NZ_DBKDTU010000100.1:0-11633 GCF_055505085.1 Candidatus Hepatincolaceae symbiont of Strigamia maritima | reverse complement strand
CCGCTACACTTCTATAACAATTTAAAGAGAAAAATATATAATATATTATTCTAACGATTAAATAGAATTCATAATCTCCTGCAAATCTGTCCCATTTAAAAATTCCCAAATTCCCATTTAATTTGTCCCGCTACAATAATAACGGGCAAGTAGCCGTGGTGTAGGGAATGATGGATATTAACAGTGGTAAAGCAATAAGTAAAGAAAACTCACTAAAACAGAGTATAGATTTAATCCTGAGAACTCCAAAGGGAGAGAGGGTATTAAACCGGGAGTTCGGGTGTAATGTTGGGAGTTATATAGATGCCCCTCTGAATAGTGTAGGGATGCAGTTGTCTGCGGAGATAATAAACTCGCTAAATAAGTGTGATCCAAGAATTAGAGTGGAACAGGCATTATTAAGCAATAGTAAGGGTACTTTAAGCACGGAAATACGCTACAACAGTGACAATATGAGGGAAGGTGAGGCAGCTAATGTTGAACTTAAATAAAGCAGAGATAGTTGAGGAATTATCAATTGCTAAAATCTTAACAGAGAAAAAGCAGAAGTTACAAGAGTTACTACCGGAAATATATAAAGATATTGTGGATAGCGACCCGGCGATTGCGTTATTGGAAATAGCAGCATATCGGGAACTTTTACTAAGAAACCGAATAAATAAGTCAATAGATGCAGTAAGAATACAATCTGCAGAGGGTAGTGATTTAGATACTCTGGCATTACTCTTTGAGATCAAGAGAAAGCTCATCACTCCGGAGGATAAAAACAGTATTCCCCCAACCCTGGCAGTATACGAAACAGACGAAGAGCTTCGTAAAAGGGTACTAGAAGCTCCAAAGGGATTATCTGTAGCCGGACCAAGGAGTGCATACATATACTATGGCAAACTAGCAGATAGCCAAGTAAAAGATATCAGTGCAATTTCCACAACACCAATGGAAATAGAGATAACAGTATTAAGTTACTTTGAGAAAGGAGAAGCTAGTAAGGAATTAATCACAAAAGTAGCAGAGAAGCTCAATGCAGAAGATATACCCCCAATGGGAGATAAAATAAGAGTTAATAGTGCCAAGATTATAGAATATAAACTTGAGTTAGAGATAAAGTTTAAGGCGGACATAGCACTAGATAAGGCAAATCTTATTAAGGAAATTAGAGAAAAGCTAAAAAATTATACAAGTAGCGAACATAAATTAGGAGGCATTATAACTGAGGCTGGGATTTAAGGCAATGCATTTTTAGACTTAGTGGCAGAATATAAGATAATCAACCCCAAACAAGAGATAAAATGTAGCTTAAAGCAAGCACCGTATTGTACAGAGATTAAAGTAGTTGAGGCTAGTAATGAACAATAAATACTCCCTACTCCCCAAAAGTTACCAAACAGACTTAATACTGGTGCTGGAAGAGTTAATGAGAGAGTTTGAAAAACTTCCCATAGAAGTTATCAAGAACTTTTGGAATCCGAGTAAATGTAGAGCAGACCTATTAGCGTATTTAGCAATTTGTTTAGGTGTGAGCCAATGGGATAGTTCTTGGAGTATAGCACAGAAGAGAGAAGTTTGCCAAAATGCCTTAGCAGTTAATAAGAAGAAAGGAACTATCAAAAGTTTAAAGCAGGTATTAAAAGATTTAAATCTAAACTGTACCCTAACTGAGTGGTGGCAGAAAGATAATATAGAGAAAGGAACAGCAGAGATTATTTTATTAGAGAATGAGATAATTTATTCACAGGAACAGTACAATGCAATTTATAAGTTGATAGATGAAGTAAAAAGACTGGGATTACATTTAAAAATCATCAAGAAATAAGCTTTTAATAAAGGATTTTATGTAGGTGGTAGTGTAATGATAAGGAAAAGGGTGATTATTTCATGAGATTTTCGTTTAATAGAAGCAATATCTAAAGAGGGAGATATTATTTTAGATCCTGCAATGGGTAGTGGTTCGGTTTTAACTGCATGTATTAATAGCGGACGTAATTTTATTGGTGGGGATATAAATAGCTAGTCAAAAATACAAAGGTTTTATTGGTTGGGATCAAAGTTGGGATCATAAACACCTAGCTTAATAGCCTTTTCCAGTATTCGTTTTTCCACCATGTCATCTTCATTCTCAGGATCATAGTGGGCAGTACTGTTCAAAATTTCCAGTTTTCTTTTATATTCTCTATCTCTTCTTTCGTTCAAAGGTTCAAAGGTTTTAGTCCTGTTCAAAATTTCCGTTCTTTCTTTATATTCTTTATTTCTTTTTTCCTGAATTTGTATAAAAAGACAAAGGATCATAATAAAAGTAGCAGTCATTAAACCAATTATGATATTGAATGTAGCATTGAGTATATCATACTTTTTGTTTAAATCATTATTAACAGTATCAAGTTTCTTATCAAAGTTAATAACCTCTTCAGAGGCTTGTTCTGCTAATTCTTCATTAACACCAGCTTCTTTTAAAGCTCTATATAATTTTACAGAAATAATAGTCATAGTATAAAACTCACTTATGTAAGATTAAGTATAACAAAAATATAAGAAAATAACAAGCATAATAGGAAATAGGTAATAACATGGAAACAAATAATGTAGTAATAACAAAATAGGCTTAGCAAAAATAGCAGGAGCAAGTGTAGAGAAGCCATTAAAGTTAGAGAAGTTCGCGGTAGGGCAGGTCAGCAGGGAGGTCACCCTGTGCTCATTAATCCTAAAATCACAGCATTGCTTGATGAAAAGTATCGAGACTATATCAACTCAAAATACAGCAATGATAATAACTTGGTAGTTGAGTGTGTATTGAGGGCAACTGCACCTATAAGTGAGGGGTTTTTCATAAGAGAGTTAGGGATATTTGATGAGGATGAGGAGTTAATTGTGGTAGTTAAGATACCTGAACAATATAGACCGGTAGCAAGTGAGGGGGTAGGGACTGAGAGTATATTTTCAATTGTACTAAAACTAGAGAATACAAATAATATAGAAATAAAACTAAGTGAACAGATATTTGTAACCCAATTAAGTTTAGATAGGGAAGTAGTAAACAGAGAGGAAGCAGATAAAAACACAATAAAGCAATAGAGTCATTAGAGAATAAACAGGTAGACTGAACCCCGGTTTATGAAGAATTAGGGAAAGAAACAAGAACCAGGGCAGAGGAAGATAATAAACTACTTAAAGATATAAAAGAACTACAAAACAAGGAGGTAGATTTTAATCCGATATATGAAGCATTTGAAGATTTAAAAAAAATTTCTGAATACCTAACCAAGAATGAGAATAAGAAGCTAACAGAAGAGACCACAGCATACAATCAGAAAATAGTAGCAAACACCCAAGCAAAAAACCATGCCACCACCGGAATAAGGAATGATGTTGCTAGGAAGAAACAAGAAATAGAAGAAGGCTTATTAAGGTCCCTTGATAATAACTCACTATGGGATATAGAAATATTTAAAAGTGGTGGAGAGTTTTATACACCTGATTTATTAACTAATGTAGGGACATACGAGAGATTCGTAGAAAAACTTAATAATATGTAGCTTAATGAAGATTTATACGCAGTAATAATACTCATAACTGCAACCGGAATGCAATCCTATGAGGAATTAAGCGGAGAATTAAGCAGGAGGTTACAAGAAAATGAGAATGTATATAATGGTAAGGCAACAGGAATAAGCACTGAGTATAAGCAAAATAAGAATAAAATAAACGAACATTATAAAGCAAAACAACAGGAATTAAGAGATTATCTATTTCCAAAATTTACATAAAAAATAATAATAAGGAGTAAACCAATGGCAGAACAAAGTAAATATTTACACGGAATTGAGATAATAGAGGTAGAGAGTGGGGGTAGAACCATCACAACTCCTTCAACCTCAGTAATCGGTGTGGTGAACGGCATCAGGTGAGGGCTTAGATAAGAGTAAATATCCGCTAAATACCCCGGTATTAGTAACTAAGATACAGGAGATTAAGACTTTAGGAGATAAGGGTACGCTACCCTCAGCACTGCGGAGTATCTATAATCAGGCAAGTCCTGTGTGTGTGGTAATAAGGGTTAAGGAGGAAGTAAAAGATACAGCAGTAGATGCGGAAAAAACCATCAAGAACTTAGCAGGAGATGAGTTAGACTATAGTGGGGTGTTTGCTCTCTTAAGGGCAGAGACAGAAGTAGCAGTAAAACCAAAGATACTACTAGCACCTTATTTCAGTTCAATTGTACTTTTAGAGAAAAAGCAGAATGCCATTGTTACAAACCTAATTAAGGTAGCAGAAGCACTAAGGGGAGTAGCGATAATTGACGGACCGAATACTACCAAATCAGAGGCTATAGCTTTTGCAGGTAATCTAAGTTCTAGTCGTGCATATATCATAGACCCAAGCCATAAACCAAGCTTTGAATACACGCCCAAAATCTTAAGTTCCAGTTCATTAGTAGCAGGGATTATGGCAAGAACTGATGCAGAATTAGGCTTTTGGCATTCCCCAAGTAATAAGGAAGTAAAAGGCATAGTAGAACTTAACAGACCAATAGACTTCAATATAAGTGATCCTAACTGTGAGGCAAACCTATTGAACGAGGCAGGAGTAGCAACCATTGTATTTAGCGGTGGTAGTTTCAAACTCTGGGGTAATAGAAGCCCAAGTAAGGATAATAAATGTCATTACCTAAGTGTTCGCAGAACCGTAGATGCGGTTTATGATGCACTTGAGAGTAATTTAGCATGGGCAATAGCTATGCCAATTTTCCATAAGAATTTAATTAATGATATCAGAAGTAATGTGCAGAATTACTTAAATAGGTTAATATCTCAGGGAGCAACAATCGGAGCTAATGTTTGGATAGACATAGAAGATAATACTAAAGAAGGGTTAGAACAAGGGAAATTAATCGTGAGTTTTGATACAGAACCATCAGCTCCTTTAGAGAGACTAACCTTTAAAGCTTATAGAAATAATAATTATTATACTGAAGTTCTTAACTAACTATTGGCAAAGCTGTGCCGAGCTTTGCCAGAGTAGAATAAATTAATAAAGTGTTTTGTCTTACTTTTATTCATAAAAGTAAGGAATAGAAAAGAAGAAAAAAGAGGAAAATAAAATGACAATAATACCAAAAATCATAAAAGATTTTAGATTATACATAAACGGCTTTGATGCGGTTCTAATGTGGAAGAGATAACCCTACCGAAAATCACTGAGAAAATAGAAGATGTGAATATAGGTAGTTTTGTAGTACCTGTATGTTTAGGATTAGAGACAGAGATTACCTTATATGCCCATGATTTTAATATTTGGGTCCAGCATGGCTTATTAAATAATACAATAGGAAACTTATTAAGCTTTAGGGCTTATCAGGAAAGCAATAGAGAAGATGTAGATGAGATATTAATAATAATGAGAGGTAGATTCTCTGAGGTAGACATGGGAACAATAAAGAGGGCAGAGAAAAACACTTATAAAATAAAAGGTAGTCTTAGTGCATATACTTATAATTTAAATGATAAACCATATGTTGTAATAGAACCCTTAACTAATACCTATATTATAGCAGGAATTAACCAGTTTGAGAAACAAAACAAAGCCTTAGGGCAGTAAGGACACGCCCTTAACCCTTTCTTGGCAAGCCTGCGTTGCGAGGCTTGCTAGGGAAAATAATTGACAAAGTGTTTTTGCGGAACACAAGTGTTACTTTTTATTCATAAAAAGTAGGCAGCTAAAGAAACACATAAAGTCTGCCATAAAGGCAGAAGTTTAATAGAAAGGAATATAAAGAAATGAACAAAAACATCACGGTAAGCTTAACTTACCCAGTAACCTATAATAATGTAATTTATAAGGAAGTAACCCTAAAAAGTCCTAAAGTTAAGGATTTAAAGAGTATTAATTTTGAAGTAAATTCAATGTCTGAGAATATAAAATTAATTGCAGTATTAAGCGGAGTACCGGATTTAGCAATTGAGGAATTAGAATTTAGTGATTATGTAAAATTGCAGGAGGTAGCGGTAGGTTTTTTCAGGGAGCCCCAAGAAACTATGAAGAGTTAGTAGCAGACTTGGCATATTACTATAAATGGGGCTATTTTGAGATACTGGAATTAGAAATAACAGAGGCACTAAAATACAGAGAATTACTCAGAGAGAGGATTAAGAATAGTTTGGTTTAGCATGTTTGTCTTTTTCTATTTTCTTCTTTCATTGCTACAATAAAATGGAAAACTAGAAAATAAATCATAAATAATAAAAAAGCAATACAATAAGCAATTGCATAAGCTTCAAATGTTGGGAAATTATATAATAAAGCTCCAAGAAGTATAAATAACAATATACCTAAAATAGGAAAAGCAATATAAGCTTTAATCATATACCAAGAGTGACTACTTTCAAAAAAAATATCTACCCAATAAGAGATAGTTTTTCTGCGGTAGTAAAGATATCTAGAAGGTAGAGCAATAAGTAGGAAGATAATGTGGATAATAGCAACAATATTAATAAAAAACTGTTTCATAATAAGTAAAGTATAAAGCATGAGTGAATTAAAAGCAATAGTAAAGATAGTAGCAATAGATGCAACCTCACAACCCATAGGCAAAGTTAGGAAATCTATGCGGGGGTTACCTATAGTTAATGCTAAGCTTGAGAAGAGTAGTAAGAGTGCAACTAAAGCTATAAAAGATAGTACTAAAAGTTTACAAGAGACTAGCCAAGTAGCACAAGCCGGCAGATTATCTTTAGGTAAATTAGCAACAAGTTTTTCTATGTTAGTTGGTTCCGGCAGTGTAATTGCTAAATTAAAAGGAGCATTAAGAGAAGCTACTTTACGAGAGAGCTTAAACATTAATATAGCTACTGCTTTAGGAGGAGATAAAAGTTTAGGAAAGTTTAAAGAATTCTTTGCCAAAATAGAGCGAACTGGGATTGCAACTTACCAAGAAATCGCAGATACCGGATATAACTTATTATCAGCCGGATTAAGTCAGGAGCAGGCACTAAAAGGAACTAAGGTAGTAATTGAGGTTGCTAAAATTACTAAAGGTGATGCCTCAAGTGTAGCTAGTGTAATGGCAACTGCTTCAAAGAACTTCGGGGTTGAGATGAAAAGAGTTGGGAAAATACTTACTAAAACTCAAATAAAGTTTCAATTTAAAGATTTTAATCAACTAGGAGAAGGTTTTGCTATGGTAGGAGCCTCCGCTGCTGCTATGCAATTACCAATTGAGCAAACCGCCACTGCACTTGGGGTGTTGAACGATGCCGGAGTAACAGGAAGCAGAGCCGGAACCGGACTTAATGCGGTATTCAGGCAAATGGGTAGTGCTTCCCAAAAACCAGGTATAGAAATTCCCAGGGCATTTGATGGGAGCCTTGATTTAGGTAAGTGGTTAAAAGAAGTAGCTAGTAGTTTAAATCATTTAAGTGTAGATGAGAAAGCCATGGCCATACAGAAACTCTTCGGAGATGAGGGTAAAAATGCTATTCTACCGCTGTTACAGTCTTTAGGCAGTTATAATGAGAAACTTAAAGATGTAACAGAGAACTCTAAGAATATTGTAGATAAAGAGGGGCAGAGGCATTACAAAAGCTTTAACGTACAACTTAATAAACTTAGTGCTTCGTTTACACAACTCTCAGTTGCCTTAAGAAAAGCAGTAATCCCACTAATTACTAAGTTAATAAATAAAATAATACCCTGGATAAACTGGGGAGTAGAGCTAGTAAAAACTAATAAAAAGTTGGCACAAACTTTCTTTTTTCTAGGTTTAGCTTTTAGTGGGTTGCTCACAATACTAGCAGTCGGTAAAATCTTAGCAATATCATTTATTTGGTTAGGAAAGTCAGTATATTTTGCAGGTAAGGGAGTGATGTGGTTTATAGGAATTATGGGTAAATTAAAGAAAGTAGCTATAGTTGCTACAATTTTAAAGAAATTATCCATAGCTTTTAGGGTAATGTGGGTAGCAATGTTAGGGCCTGTAGGCTGGGCTATAGCAGGAATAACAGCTCTGGTAGGAATAGGATATTTAATAATCAAGAATTGGATGCCGGTTGGTGAGTTTTTTAGCAACTTGTGGGAGAATATAAAGTCAGGAGTTAGTAACTGCATTGAGTGGATTAAAGGGTTACTTAACCCCATAACTAGCCTCTTTGAGAAAGTAAAGAGTTTCTTTGGGGGAGGTAATAAAGCTAATACTATAGAAGATAACAAGGCTAATACTATTGTAAAAAAAGAACTTAAAACTCTTAATCCTACTACTTCTACTACTAAAAATAGTGAGGGAAGTAACGGTTCAATGATCTATAACAATACTTTTAATATAAGTGAAAATAATCTAAATGCACATAGTATTGCTGAATTAGTAATAAAAAGACTAAAAGAACAACAACTAAGTAGTATGACAAGTTAAGGGTAGGGTAGCAGGGCTCGGACATAAAACCCGCAAGGTACTAATCCCTTGACTCGGTAATTTAAGTTATAAAAATTTTGTTAAGCGTGGCACTAGTGTCTTTATAAAAGCTTAGAAAGAAAGAAAAGAAAAAATGCTAGATAATATAATAAACGGTGATATCGGAGGACACGGCACTAGAATAGCCATGCAGGTAGATAAATACCATGCCCAAATCGAAGATTGCAAGGGTAATACTTGGAAAAAGCTCAATGAGCTAAAGAAGACTTTATTTGAGTTCACAGTGTTTAATTTTAACCCTGACACAATAGGGTATAGTAATACTTATGGGTGGGGTAATCCTGAGAATGAGTTTCAATGTAATGAACAATCCCAAGTCGGTAAGCAGTTTAATAGGAAGAATAACAAACAAAGTATAGAAATCTCAGGAACAATCTATCCTAAAGCTCTAAACTCAATTGATAAATTAATTCAGCAGACAGTAAGCAAGCAACAACAAGATATTATGGAGCTCATCACAAACTTTGACCTTACTTGTAGTTACGGGGCAGAGTTTGCACTAATGTGAAGCATTCCGGGAAATATTGCTCAGGGTGTAAAGTCCTATGGTAAGGCTGTATGTTTAGAATTTAATTATTCAAAAGAAAACTTTATCTATCAGGATAATGCCCTAAAGCTACCTTTTAGTATGACTCTTAGAAAAGATCAATTAGAGAAGATAAATGCAGTATAAAGTACGACGTAATAACGAAACACTAGATGAGATTGTGTATAAACACTACGGCTCATCAGTGGGATATTTAGAAAAAGTACTACTAGCGAACACTTTTTTATATGAACAAGATATTTACTTAAAAGTAGGTACAGTCATTGAATTACCGGAAACGCAGGTACAAACCATGCAAAGAATAAAGCTACTATAAAATGAATTACCAAGTATACATCAACAATAAATTAAGTGAGGTCGCAAGTAGTAGAATTATAAGTTTTACGCTGGAAGATAATAGCACACTACAACTAGATACTCTTAATATAACCCTAGATAACAGCAAACTAGATCTAGAAATACCTAAAGATAATGCCCGGAGAATAAAAGAACTATAGAGTTAGTAATCAACAACTATAAGATGGGACAGTTTCATGTAGAGTTTGTAAATAATAATAGTTCTACTATCACAATTAAAGCAATATATCAAGATCTAAACAAGGGCAGAACAAAACAAAATAGGGTATTTGTTGATAAAAGCCTTGAGGATGTTTTAAAAACCCTAGCTACTTCCTTTAATTTATCCTTAAATCTTGATAATGCCTTAGCAACTAAGAAAATATCTTACTATTTACAAGAAAATAAGACAGATTTAACGGTACTAGCAGAATTAAGTGAAATCTATTATGCTATAGCGAATATTAAGGATAAAGAACTTGTATTCATAAGTAAAAGCAACCCCCAAACCACTTTAAATATAAAAGATACAGAGATACTAAGCATTCATAGATATGATACTGCTAATAAGATATATCAAGGAGTAAAAGCAAGTTATTGGGATTTATGTGCAGGTAGTAAGAAAGAACTAAAACTAGGAACAGAACCCTATTTACACCTAAATAACAAGTACAACCAAGAATTATTAACAGAACTAGTAAAAGCAAAATATCAAGAAATAAAAGAAGCAGAGATAATAGAGTTAGTAGTAGTAGGTAATCCTAACCTACAAGCAGGACTACAGATACAACTAAACAATATAGGCCTATACCAAGACTTTGTAGGAAAATACACCATTAACCAAGCCAAACATATCTTTGATGGTGAATACTATTCTACTAGAATTAATGCCATAAAAATATAGCATTACATAAAACAGAATTACTTTGAGAATCCAATACATAGAAACAAAGGAACAACTATGACTAAATACAATTTAGAAACAGAACAGGAACAGATTAAAAAAATAGATACCCTACTAAGTTGGATAGGAGGTAAACATTTACTATCCAAAACCATAGATGAGTATATAAGAAATACAGAACATACTTTATATGCAGAGTCCTTCTTTGGGATGGGGAATGTATTCTTAAAAAGAAAACACAAAGTTGAGTGCAAGTAATAAATGATTTTAACTTTGAGATAGTAAATCTTTTTAGGGTTTTGCAGAGACACTACAAAACCTTAGTAGAAGCCCTAAACTATCAAATAAGCAGTAGGGAAGAATTTAACAGGCTTCTAATTATACCTCCGCAAATACTTACAGATATTGAGAGAGCAGTAAGATTTTTATATTTACAGAAATTAGTATTTAGTGGACAAGCAGATAGTAAAAGTTTTGGAATACAAAGGCAGAGACCGGCACGTTTTGATATGCTAAAACTACTACCAAGATTAGAAGCAGTACATAAGAGAATTAGTAGTGTGGTTATAGAAAACCTAGACTTTGAGAAGTTTATAAAAAGCTATGATACACAATCTTCACTCTTCTACCTAGACCCACCATATTTTGGTTGTGAAAACTACTACGGGAAGAACCTATTTAAGAGAGATGATTTTCAAAGATTAGCGAACACCTTAGAAAATATAACAGGCAAGTTCATCTTATCAATCAATGATAAACCGGAAATTAGGGAAATATTTAAAAAATACCTAATCAAAGAAGTACAAACCACTTACACGGTCTCTACCGCCCCAGCTAAAAGAGTACAGGAACTCCTTATTTTTAACTACAATCCTTAGTACTTAACCAACCTAATAAGCAGGCTATAATTATAAATATGCTTATTTTTATCTTTTTAGGTCGCATTTCACTTGCAATAAGGGGGTGGGAAGCTATTGTTCCAACATAAAAATAAACCTAACCTAATAACTTAAGGAGTTAAACAATGTTAACAGTATATACACAACCAGAATATAAATATGTAGAATTTAATGGTAGAAGGATAACTGAAAAAACCTTTTTTATATTAAAAGAAGATGTAAAAAAAGCCTTAGTAGAGGAAAACGGATATTATACAAACGATACTGATGCCACAGAGTGGGCAATCAGATGTTATCAAATTATGATACCAGAAGCAGATGCTGTTGAAGCTAGAGAGTTTTTCTTAAGCATAGCCATTAACTTTAGTAGATTATACAAATTACAATTTAAACTAAAGGCATAAATAATAAAGTATTTTTGCTTCTTTTTATTTATAAAAATAAGGTAAGAAAAGAGTATTAAGAATTACTTCTTCTTAGAGTTAACAA